>NZ_JBFUDK010000014.1:0-131199 GCF_056404755.1 Sphingomonas sp. P2_B6 | reverse complement strand
GGGCGGCGCCGGCTTGGCCTGCGGCGCGGCGGCGGCGGTCGCTGCAGCCGCGGTCGCCTTGTCGGGCTCGTTCGGCTTCACCGGCGAGGGGCGTGACTGCAGGCCAAGGCGATGCGCCTTGCCGATCACGGCGTTGCGGCTGACGCCACCCAGTTCTTCCGCAATCTGGCTGGCGGTCTGGCCAGCTTCCCACATCTTCCTCAGCGTATCGATTCGCTCGTCGGTCCAGGCCATCTTTATTCCTCAAATCGCATTGCCGGGTTGCGGGCGGCGGCGGCAGCTATTAGCGCGTCCGCAATGAGCAGCCAGCCCCCAATCGGCGAAATCCAGTCGGCGGTGATGAACGCCCCCGGCGTTCCCGTGATCAGAAACGTCAATTGGGGCGGTCTTCGAACGCTCTATATCAAGGAGGTGCGCCGTTTCTTCAAGGTGCAGCTTCAAACGGTATGGGCGCCGGCGATCACGACCCTGCTGTTTTTGATCATTTTCACCGTCGCGACCGGCGGAAAGCGCCCGGTTCATGTCGGCGGAGTCGATGTTCCCTTCGCCGATTTCATCGCGCCGGGGCTGATCGTGATGGGCATGCTGCAGAACAGCTTCGCCAATGCGAGCTTCTCGCTGCTGGTCGGCAAGATCCAGGGGACGATCGTCGACTACCTGATGCCGCCGCTGTCGACCGCCGAATTGCTGGTTGCGATGATCGGTGGCGCAGTAACCCGCGCCTTTTGCGTGGGGCTGACGGTGTGGCTGGCGATGGCGCTGTGGCCGGGCGTGCATGTCACGCCGAGCCATCCCATCGCGATCCTGTGGTTCGGGCTGCTCGGATCGGTATTCCTCGCGCTGATCGGCATCCTCACCTCGATCTGGGCGGAGAAGTTCGATCATGCCGCCGCAGTGCAGAATTTCTTCATCGCGCCGCTGACCCTGCTCTCCGGCACCTTCTATTCGGTCGATCACCTCGCGCCCGCATTCCGCGTGTTCAGCCATGTGAACCCGTTCTTCTATGTCATCTCGGGCTTTCGCTACGGCTTTCTCGGCACAGCCGATTCGCCGGTGATGCTGGGCAGCATCATCATCCTAGCGCTCGACGTGGCGCTCGCGATCCTCTGCTACCGCCTGCTGCGGAGCGGCTGGAAGCTCAAGAACTGATCGCCGCGCAATCCCGATAACTGACGTCACGTAGGTCGCGCGGCCGGCACTTTCCCGCAAGCATCGCCATGATCCGGTCGACCCGCTCCGCATTCTCATGTGGGTGACGTACCGGATCTAGGGCGTTTGGCGCCATCAGCATCGCGACCAACGCCAGATACTGTCGATCGCTCAACGCGCCGTCGGTCTGATGGAAAGTGCTTGGGTAGAAAGTGCGGGCCGCATCGGCAAAGCCGATCACCGGGCGGCCGTGAACGCTGCCGAAACTTGCCTTGTTCAGGAATATCTCGAGTTGGTCGCGCTTGCTCACCGTCGGATCGAACACGAAGCGGGCGATGAGGCTCTGCTCGATCTTGGCGAAGCCCGGCTTGAAGCCGCCGTCGAAGTAGAGGCGCTTGATCAGCGATTGGGTCATCGTCGTCGCGCCCTGGCCAGGCGTCGAGAAATCGAAGCCGCGATGGTGGAAGAAGCCTGGGTCCTCCACTCGCAACAGCATCGTCAGGCGGCGCTTGCCGATATCACCGAGTTTCACCTCTCGCTGCGCATTCTCGGCGATGATCGCCGGGGTGCGAGCATTGGCGCGGATCAGCGCATATCCCTCGAATGCGACAAAGAGCAGGATCGCCGCAGCCAGTACGCCGGTGGTGAGCCCAAGTGCCCGCCTCATTGTCGCTCCGTTATACCCAGCCCTCGAGCACCTGGTCGGGCGGCCGGTGGCCGTCGGCCCACATGCGGATATTGGCGATCACCTTCTCGCCCATCGCCATGCGGCCCTCATAGGTGGCGGAACCCATATGCGGGATCAGCATGACATTGGGCAGTGCCAGCATGCGCGGATCGATCTCCGGCTCGAACTTCCACACGTCGAGACCGGCACCGGCGAGCCGGCCATGCTCCAGCGCGTCGATCAGCGCGTCCTCGTCGACGATGCCGCCGCGCGCGGTATTCACGATGCAGGCGGTGGGCCGCATCAGGGCGAGCCGCCGCGCGTCGATCATGTTCTCGCTATCGGCATTGCGCGGCGTGTGGATCGTCAGGACATCGATCGCCGCGAGCATGCCATCGAGCGAATCGTGCCAGGTCGCGCCGAATTCCGCCTCGACCGCTTCGGGCAGGCGGTGGCGGTTGTGATAATGGATCGACAGGCCGAAGGCCTGGGCCCGCCTGGCGACCGCCCGGCCGATGCGGCCCATGCCGGCGATGCCCAGCGCCTTGCCGCCGATCCGGTGCCCCAGCATCCCGCTCGGCGCCCAACCCTTCCAATGGCCGTCGCGGACCAGCCGCTCGCCCTCGGCGAGGCGGCGCGGCACCGAGAGGATCAGTGCCATGGTGATGTCGGCGGTATCCTCGGTCAGCACGCCTGGTGTGTTGGTGACGACGATGCCGCGCGCGCGCGCCGCTTTCAGGTCGATATGATTCACGCCGGCGCCGAAATTGGCGATCAGCTTGAGCCGGTCGCCCGCGCCCTCGATCAGTGCCGCGTCGATCGTATCGGTCACGGTCGGCACGAAGACGTCGCAATCGGCCATCGCCTCGGCCAGCCGCACACGGTTCATCGGAACGTCGCCGCGGTTGTGCGTCGTGTCGAACAACTGCTCCATCCGCTCCATCACCAGATCGGCGAGTTCGCGGGTGACGATTACCTTCGGGTTCGGGACGCGTCTCGTTTCGGCCATGAGACTCGCTTGGCGAAGGCTTTTGTCTCCGTCAACGGTGGTTGAAGCGTGCGTGCCGAACGGGGTAAACGAAATCTCGTCAAGAGAAGGCCAGTTATGCGTTTCGGACCGACAATCGTGCTCGCAGCAGCCGCGGCAAGCGTCGCCGTAGCTGCCATTGCGCCTGCCCTCGCCGCGTCGGTGGAGAAGAAGACGCCCTATTTCGCCTCCGTCTCTGCCAGCAAGGCGCGGATGCGCACCGGTCCGGGCAAGACCTATCCGGCCAGCTGGCTCTATCAGCGCGCCGACCTGCCGGTGAAGGTGATCGACCGCTATGATCGCGGCGCCTGGGTGAAGATCGAGGATCCGAGCGGTACTCAGGGCTGGATGATGGGCACGCTGATCAGCGATACCCGCACCGGGCTGGTGACGGGCACCATCGCCGAATTGCGCGACACGCCGCGCTATGGCGGCCGGGTGGTGTGGCGGGCCGAGCCGGGCGTGGTCGGCCGGGTCAGCAAATGCGCGCGGGGCTGGTGCTATTTCGACGTGCGCGGGCAGGGTGGCTATGTCGAGGCGAACCATCTCTGGGGCGTGACGCCCGACGAGACGCTGGGCTGAATCGGACCATGCGGATCGTTCGCGACGACCTGACTCATCCGGACGTCATCGCCCTGCTCGAATTCCATCTGCGCGCCGCCTTCGAGAATTCGCCGCCCGGAAGCGTCTTCGCGCTGGACCTGACCGGGTTGCGCGATCCGGCGGTCACCCTGTGGTCGGCCTGGGAGGGCGAGCATCTGCTCGGCCTCGGTGCGCTGAAGGCGCTCGATACCGATCATGGCGAGCTGAAGTCGATGCGGACCGCCCCCGCGCACCTGCGCAAGGGCGTGGCGGCGGCGATGCTCGACCATCTGATCGCGGAGGGCAGGGCGCGCGGTTACAAGTGGCTGAGCCTGGAGACCGGATCGAACGCGCCCTTCGCGCCGGCCAGGGCGTTGTACGAACGGGCGGGGTTCATGGCCTGCGGGCCGTTCGCGGATTATACCGATACGGATTTCAGCCGCTATTATCGGCTGGAGCTTTAGCGGCGCCGCGCGGCCGCGGATTCTCCAACAGGCGCTGTCGCCAGGAGACCCGACGATTTCCCTGTTTCGGGGCAGGGAACAGGGAATTATCAGGGAATTCTTTTTTTCTTTCGCCGTTCGGGGCCGGCTGATCATCAATATATCACTGAATAACAAGATGTTGATGAACGATTCCCTGTTCCGCGGTAACAGGGAAATCCGTCCCGGATCAGCGAATTTTCGGTTGAGACAGGGACCGCGCGTCGTCCAACACACGCAGGTCATGAGAAAAAGCGGACGGAACGCGGGCAAGTTTCGTCGAACGCCAGATCGCAGAAAGTCGCGCGATGTTGAATCGACGAGTGTCGGGAATATGCAGTCCGGCGTGACGGCGACTTCGGCTGTCTCGATCCACCTTCATCGCGGCTCCGGCCTAGTGYATCAACTCCACGGCCATCGCGGTGGCTTCGCCGCCGCCGATGCAGAGCGAAGCCATGCCGCGCTTGCCGCCGGCCGTCTGCAGGGCCGAAAGCAGGGTCGCGAGGACGCGTGCGCCCGAAGCGCCGATCGGGTGGCCGAGCGCGCAAGCGCCGCCATGAATGTTGAGGCGGTCATGACTGATGCCGAGGTCGCGCATCGCGATCATCGCCACGACGGCAAAGGCCTCGTTGACCTCGAACAGGTCGACCTCTTCCGCCGACCAGCCGGCCCTTTCCAGCGTCTTGCGCATCGCGAAGACCGGGGCGGTAGTGAACAGCGCCGGGGCATGAGCATGGGCGCCGTGCGCGACGATGCGGGCGATCGGGTCGAGGCCGAGCTTCTCCGCGATCGAGGCACGGGTCAGCACCAGGGCGGCCGCGCCGTCCGAGATCGAGGAAGCATTGGCGGCGGTGATCGTGCCATCCTTCGAGAAGGCGGGTTTGAGCGTCGGGATCTTCGAGGCGTCGCCCTTGGCCGGCTGCTCGTCGAGCGTGACCTGGGTCGGGCCCTTGCGACCGGCGATCTCGATCGGCACGATCTCCCGGTCGAACGCGCCCGACTGCTGCGCCTTCTGCGCGCGCTCGAGCGAGGCGATGGCGAAATCGTCCATCTGGGCGCGCGTGAACTGATATTCGGCGGCGCTATCCTCGGCGAAATTGCCCATCAGCTTGCCGGGCTCATAGGCATCCTCGAGGCCATCGAGATACATATGGTCCATCAGCCGGTCATGGCCGATGCGCGCCCCGCCGCGGTGCCGCATCGAGAGATAAGGCGCATTGGTCATGCTCTCCATGCCGCCCGCGACGATCAGGTCGGCGGAGCCCGCCGCCAGCGCGTCGGACGCCATGATCGCCGCCTGCATGCCCGATCCGCACATCTTGTTGACCGTCGTCGCCTCGATATGGTTCGGCAGGCCGGCCTTCAGCGCCGCCTGGCGCGCCGGTGCCTGGCCGAGGCCGGCGGACAGCACGCAGCCCATATAGATGCGCTCGATCGCCTCGCCCGAAAGCCCCGCACGCTCGACCGCGCCGCCGACCGCGGTCGCGCCCAGCTCGGTCGCAGTCGCGCCGGAGAGCGATCCCTGGAAGCTGCCCATCGGCGTGCGGGCATAGGACAGGATGACGATCGGATCGGCGGACATGCTTGAGCTCCGGTTGGGAGGGGTGGCCGCGATCTAGGCGCCTGGGCGATCGAATACAAACCGCCGTGAGGCAGCCCGGCACTGCAGTTTTGCAGGGCGGCGGTTACGGTGTTCGACAAAGTTTAGCGCCTTCCCCGGCGAAGGCCGGGGTCCAGTTGGGAGACGATGATGATGGCCGTCTCGCGCTGCTACATCCACCTTTTCACCTGGACCCGGCCTGCGCCGGGGAAGGACAAGGTTTTAGCGCCAAAGTGCCCGCGTCAGTCCTTGAAGAAGCGCTCGATCACATTCTGCGCGATGCGTGCCGGACGCAGCGTCTCGGCATCGATGCAGCACCAGCTCGACTTGACCTCGGCGAGCACTTCCTCGCCGCGCTTGATCACCGTCTCGTAAAAGGCGCGCGCGCCGTGCACCTTTTCGAGCAGAACGGTGGCGATGACGTCGTCGTCGAGAAAGGTCGGCCGGCGATAAGTGATCTCATGCTTGAGCGCGACCCAGAGATGCGCGGCGACGGCATCGGCAGGCGCGAAACGCTGCCAATGGTTGATCACGGCTTCCTGAACCCATTTCAGATAGCTCGCATTGTTCACATGCCCCATGAAATCGATGTCGGCGGCATCGATCGCGATGGCATAGCTATGCGAGGCATATTGGGGGTCGGGCATGGGCTTACCTTATCGTAAACGGCAAGTTTTGGCGAGAGCGAAGCAGAAGGATTCGTCGTAAAGATTCGACGTACCAACTTGGGCATGACGCGGGAGGCGCGGGCGGGTATCGCCGAACGATGGAAGATACGCTCACCACCGCGCTCAAATGGTTCGCTTCGGGCAGCGGGATGATCGCCGCGGCCATGGTCTCGCTGGATCTGGGGCGGAAAGTGACTGGCTGGGGGTTCGTCCTGTTCCTCGCCTCGTCGATTGCGTGGATTTCCGGATCGGTGCTGACCAAGGACTTCGCGCTCGGCACGCAGAATGTCGTGTTGTTCGGGATCAACATGGTCGGCGTGTATCGGTACCTGATCCGCAAGAAACCCAATGGCTGAGCCCTGGCTGTGGCCGGTCGCGCTCGGGGTGCTGGGCGCAGTGATCGGCAGCTTCCTCGCCACGATTGTGATTCGCTGGCCACAGGACCGGTCAGTGCTGAAAGGGCGCTCGCATTGCGACGGGTGCGACGCGGTGCTGGGGCCGCGCGACCTGATTCCGCTGGTCAGCGCCGCGCTGGCGCGGGGGCGGTGCCGGCATTGCGGCGCGCGGATCGATGCGCTGCACTGGCAGATCGAGCTCGCCGCGCTCGGCATCGGCGTGATGGCCGGGCTGGTCGTGCCGGGGCCTGTCGCCTTGGCCGGAGCGGTGTTCGGCTGGCTGTTGCTGACGCTGGCGGCGCTGGACGTGACCGATTTCTGGTTGCCCGATCGGTTGACCCTCACATTGGCGCTGGCCGGGCTGGCGGCGGGAGTCGCCGGGGTCGAGCCGGTGCTGACCGAACGGCTGATCGGTGGGGTTGCGGGGTTCGGATCGTTGTGGCTGATCGGCTTTTCCTACAAGCGGCTCCGCGGCCGGGAGGGGCTGGGCGGGGGCGATCCCAAGCTGCTCGGTGCGATCGGATTGTGGCTCGGCTGGCGCATGTTGCCGGCGGTGTTGCTGCTCGCGGCGCTGACCGGGCTTGCCTTTGTGCTCGTCGGGATGGTGCGCGGGCGGGCAGCGAAACTCGACGACCGGATGCCGTTCGGCGCACTGCTTGCGATCGCCGCTTACCCGGCATGGCTGTTCCTGTTAGGATCGGCGGGATGAGGTTTTTCGCGATCCTGCCGCTGTTGCTCGCCGGCGCCGCTTCCGCCCAGACTCCGCCGCCGGCCGCGATCGACGGCTTGCCGATCGGTGCGATCCCGACTCAGGCCATGCCCAAGGCCGGCTGCGCCGCCTTCCTGTGGACTGCGACCGGCAGCCGCGCGCTGGTCGCGATGGCGGGCGCCGATCCGGCGCAGCTCCGCCTGTCGATCGGCGGCACGGTGACTGATCTGCCGCGCGCCGAGCAGCATGACCCCGGCGGTTTCGGTTTTGCCGGTACGACTCAGTATCAGGCCGGCGACGTGACCGCGGTGCTGACCATGTCGATCGTGACGCGCGGCGATTTGAAGGACGGCGCCTCGGTGCCGGAGGCGACGCTGAGGATCGACCGGACGGGACAGGATGGTGTCGTGGTGCCGGTTGCGGGTCTGATCGGCTGCGCTGCATGAACGCCACGCCGCAGGGCGGGCAGGGGAGAGAGACGATGGCGACGATGCAGGAAATCCTCACGCAGCAGCGCGCGGCGTTCATGGCCGAGTTGCCGGTGTCGATCGCCGTCCGCAAGGACCGGCTGAAGCGCGCCGCGGCAATGATCAGCGACAATGCCGCGAAGTTCTGCGACGCGCTGAGCGAGGATTTCGGCCATCGCAGCCGCGAGCAATCGATGCTGACCGACATCGCCAGTTCGATCGCGCCAATCAACCATGCGCTCAAATCGGTTGAGAAATGGGCGCGCCCGGAAAAGCGCCCGGTGCTGTTCCCGCTTGGCCTGCTCGGCGCGAAAGCGTGGATCGAATATCAGCCCAAGGGCGTGGTCGGGGTGATCGCGCCGTGGAATTTCCCGGTCAATCTCGTCATGTCGCCGCTCGCCGGGGTGCTCGCGGCGGGCAACCGGGCGATGGTGAAGACGAGCGAATATACCCCGCGCGTCGCCGAGCTGTTCGAGGAAGTGGTGGGCGATTATTTCGCGGCTGACGAACTCGCCTTCGTGTCGGGCGGGCCGGATGTCGGCAAGGCGTTTGCGGAACTCCCGTTCGATCACCTGATCTTCACCGGCGCGACCGCAGTGGGCAAGCATATCCTCCATGCCGCGGCGGACAATCTGACGCCAGTGACGCTGGAACTAGGCGGCAAATCGCCGGTGATCATCGGCAAGTCGGCCGACCTCGCCAAGGCGACCGAGCGGGTGGCGCTGGGCAAGATGCTGAACGCCGGCCAGATCTGCCTCGCGCCGGATTACATGCTGGTCGAGGCAGCACAGGAGGCTGAGGTAGTGCGCGGGCTGAAGGCCTCGGCCTCGGCGATGTATCCGACTCTGCTCGCCAATCCGGATTATACCTCGGTGATCAACGACCGGCATTTTGCGCGGCTCGAGGGGTTGCTCGACGATGCGCGGGCGAAGGGCGCGAAGGTCGAGGCGATCAACCCGGCGAACGAGGATTTCGGCGCCTCCAATGCGCGGAAGATGCCGCTGCACATCGTGACCGACGTGACCGACGACATGGCGGTGATGCAGGAGGAGATTTTCGGACCGATCCTGCCGGTGCGCCGCTATGACGGGATCGGCGACGCGATCGCCCAGGTGAATCGTCGCGACCGGCCGCTCGGTCTCTATTATTTCGGCAGCGACGAGGCGGAGCGGCGGCAGGTGCTCGACCGCACGATCGCGGGCGGCGTGACGCTCGACGACGTGATCTTCCATATCAGCATGGAGGATCTGCCGTTCGGCGGGGTCGGGCCATCGGGCATGGGCGCCTATCACGGGCTCGATGGATTCCGGACGTTCAGCCACGCCAAGAGCGTCTACAAGCAGGTGAAGCTCGACGTGGCGAAGATCGCCGGGCTCAAGCCGCCTTATGGCAAGGCGACGATGAAGGCGGTCGCGCGGCAGATGAAGGGGTAGGGCCTCACAGCGCGGCGCGCCGACCTTCCAGCCACAGCCGCTCGGCGCGTTCCGGACCCAGCTTCAGGGCCGCGTCATAAGCCTCTCGCGCCGCGTCGGTCAGCCCGAGCTTCGCAAGCAGATCGGCGCGCACCGCGTGATAGGGCAGGAAATCCGCCAGCCCCGGCGCGTCCAGCGCATCGACTTCCTCCAGCGCGGTTTCCGGCCCGGCGATCTCGGCAAGCGCCACGGCGCGGTTGAGCCGGGTGATCGCATCGTCGCGCAGGGCGAGCAGCGCGTCGTAGAGGACGAGCACTGATCGCCACGGCGCCCGCTGGTCCAGCGACAGCCGCGCGCACCATTCCGCATGGATCAGCGCCTGCAGGGTACGCCTGCCCGGTGGCCCGGCGGAAAGCGCGCGGGCGAGATAGGGTCGTGCCTCGGCGATCAGCGCCTTGTCCCATGCCGCCGGATCCTGCCGGTCGAGCGGTACCATCGTTCCAGCGGCGTCCACCCGCGCCGGCCGGCGCGCCTCGGCGAAGCGGACCGTCGCCGCCAGCGCCAGCACCTCGGGCTCGTTCGGCGCCAGCGCGGCGAGCGTGGCGGTGATGCCCAGCATCTCCTGCGCATAGCCCGCGTGGCGGCCGCTGCCGCCGCCATCCTCATGTGCCTTGGCATAAGCGATCTCGATCGTGCTCAGCACTGCGTCGAGCCGGTCCGGCCACGCATCGGGACCGGGCACCTCGAAGGGTACGCCAGCGCCGGCGATCTTGTTCTTCGCGCGCACCAGCCGCTGCGCCAAGGTCGATTCGGGCAGGAGGAAGGCGCGGGCGATCTCGGGCGTCGACAGGCCGCAGACCAGCTTGAGCGTCAGGGCCGCGCGCGCCTCGGGGTGGATCGCCGGATGGCAGCAGACGAAGATCAGCTTGAGCCGCTCGTCCGGGATCAGCCTGGTGTCGGCCATCATGTCCTCCTCCGGGCTGGGCGGCGGTTCGGGATCGGGCAGCGTGGCGCCCGATCGCACCGCGCGCCGCCGCACCATATCGAGCGCGGCGCGCTCGGCGACGCGGTAGAGCCATGCGGCCGGATCGCGCGGAGTCTCGGTCGCCCAGGCCGTCACCGCCCGGGCGCAGGCCTCGGCAAAGGCTTCCTCGGCGATATCGAGATCGCGGAACCGGGCCGCGAGCGCGGCGCGAACGCGCGCGCCGTGATCGCGCGCGGCCCGGTCCAGCGCCCTGGTCAATCGCTCCCGCCGAGCACCGGCCGGATCTCGATCGACCCGTCCGTATAGACCGGGAGTTTCTTCGCCATCGCGATCGCTGCATCCAGATCGGGCGCGTCGACGATGTAGAAGCCGCCGAGTTGCTCCTTGGTCTCGGCGAAGGGGCCGTCATGGATGGTCTGCGTGCCCGAGCGGGTGACCACGGTGGTCGCCATGCTGGTCGGCATCAGGCCGGCGCCACCCTTGCGCCGCGCCCCGAGCTCGGTGCCGAACGCCATGTGACGCTGCATGATCTCCGTCATGGCCGGGTTGTCACGCTCGTCGCCGTAAACCGTCTCGTCCTCATAGACCAGGAGTATGTACTGCATCGGTTTGTCCTCCATCAGCGATCGCGGCCTGCGATCGTATAGCGGAGACGGGCGACGGGCAGCGGATTCGACAGCGTCCGGAAATTTATTTTGCGCCGCCGTCGTCCGGGAAGCGCCGGCCGACATGGACTTCGCCGCGCGCCTCGGCGAGGCGTTCCTGGCGGTGGCGTTCGGCATAGCTCGCGCGCTGTTCGTCGTTGCGGGAATCGTGGCAGGCGGGGCAGCTGACGCCCTCGACATAAAGCGGGGAAGCCTGGTCCTCCGGGCTCACCGGCATGCGGCAGGCGTGGCAGAGCGCGTGCGTGCCGAGCTCCAACCCGTGCTTCACCGCGACGCGCTGGTCGAACACGAAACATTCCCCTTCCCAGCGGCTCTGCTCGGCCGGCACCTCTTCGAGATATTTCAGGATCCCGCCTTCGAGGTGATAGACCTCCTCGAGTCCCTCCGCCTTGAGAAAGGCAGTGGCCTTTTCGCAGCGGATGCCGCCGGTGCAGAACATCGCGATCTTCGGCGCGGCGACAAACTCGTCGCGATGCGCGCGGAACCAGGCCGGGAAATCGCGAAAGCTGTGAGTCTTCGGGTCGATCGCGCCGGAGAAGGTGCCGATCGCGACCTCATAGTCGTTGCGGGTATCGATCAGGATCGTGCCGGGCGCCTCGATCAGCGCGTTCCATTCTGCCGGCGGGACATAATGGCCCACCTCCTCAAGCGGATCGATATCGGGCTCGCCCATCGTCACGATCTCGCGCTTGAGGCGCACTTTCATGCGGTGGAACGGCATCTTCTCCGCATGGCTGTCCTTCACCTCGATATCCGCGCAGCCGGGCAGGGCGCGGATATGGTCGAGCACGCGCTCGATCGCGTCGGGCGCGCCGGCGATGGTGCCGTTGATGCCTTCCTTCGCGAGCAGGATCGTGCCCTTGATCCCGTTCTCGTCGCACAGGCGCGCGAGTGGATCGCGCAGCGCGGCCGGGTCCGGAAAGCGGGCGAAACGATATAGGGCGGTAACGCGAAGAGGGGCCATGCCGGCTCCGCTAGAGTATCCCGGCCCCTTACGTCAAAAATGGCGAGTCCCTATTGCGCGCGACCGGCACGCTCACCACTCTCGCGCTCCCGGGAGAATGTTCATGACGAAGGATAGTGCATGGAGGATGATCTCCCCGAGGGCGGCCGTGACCGCACGCTGAATCGACTGGTGGCGATGACGGTGGTCATCCTCTCGGTGTTCATGGCGGTGGCGAACATCAAGGACGACAATCTGGTCCAGGCGATGCAGCTCGCGAAGAGCGACGCGATCGATACCTGGTCGGAATATCAGGCAACGAAGACCAAGGCGCATATCGTCGAGACGGCCAAGGCCGAGATCGCGGTGATCGCCGGAGCGGCGCCCTCCGTCGCGGCGCACACGGCCCTGGTCTCGATGGATGCCGAGGCAGCGAAATATGCCGCGGAGACGCCGCGGCTCAAGGCGAAGGCCGAAGCGGACGACGCGCAATATGATGCGCTCAACCTGCATGACGACCAGTTCGACATGTGCGACGCGCTCATCTCGATCGCGGTGTCGCTGGCGGCGGTCGCCGCGCTGGCCGAGACGCGGTGGCTGCTGGTCGCGGCCTGGGGCTTTGGCGGGTTCGGGTTGCTGATGGGCGTTGCCGGCTTCGCGGGCTGGGCGATCCACCCGAACGCGCTGGCGAGCTTTCTCAGCTGAGCGCGTTCCAGCGGTCGGCGAAGGTGGCGCGCTCGGCATCGGTCAGGTGCAGGCCGATCTTGCTCCGGCGCGTCAGCGCATCCTCGGGCGTACGCGCCCATTCGCGGGTCTTCATCCAGCGCGCCTCGATCTCGGTCAGGCCGCCGCCGAGATCCGCGCCCATGCCGGCTTCGTCGGTCACGCCGTCCAGCATCTCGGCCAGCATCGTGCCATAGGCATGCGCCATGCGCTCGGAGCGCGCTTCGCCGAGGAAAGGCCAGGTCGTGCGGACCTGCGCGAGGAACAGCGCGAAGTCGGGAATGGCGCCGCCCGGAAAGACACGTGCCCGTGTCGCCGGATGAACGGTCAGGCCGAGCGGCTTGGCCAGCTTGCCCATCGCTTCCTCGGCAAGGTGCCGCGCCGTGGTGATCTTGCCGCCGAACACGCTGAGCAGGGCAGGGCCTTCAGTGTCGAGCTCGAGCACATAGTCGCGCGTGACGGCCTTCGCTTCGCTGGCGCCGTCGTCATAGAGCGGCCGGACGCCGGACCAGGTCGATGTCACATCGGCGGGCGCGATCTGCTTCACGAAATGGGTATTGGCCGCGTCGCACAGATAGGCGATTTCCTCCGCGCTGATCGTCGCGTCCTCGGGACGGTCGACCGGGATGTCGGTCGTGCCGATCTCGGTGAAGTCGCCCTGATAGGGAATGGCGAAGACGATGCGGCGGTCGCGCAGCTGCAGGATATAGGCGTGCTCGCCCTCATAGAGTTTCGGCACGACGATATGGCTACCCTTGACCAGCCGCACACCGCTTTTCGCGCTGACGCCGAGATCGTCGAGCATGCGGTGGACCCAGGGCCCGGCCGCGTTGACGATCGCCCGCGCCTCGACAGCGCGACCATCCGACAAGGTCGCCCGCCAGACATTGCCGTGGCGCCGTGCCGAATCGAGCGCTACGCCGACGGCGATCTCCGCGCCATTGTCGGCCGCATCGGCCGCGTTGAGCACGGTGAGCCGGGCATCGTCGACGAACGCGTCGGAATAGACGAAGCCGTGATTGCCGCCCTTGAGCGGCGCCGAATAGGCGATGTCGCCGGCACGCAGGCCGCGCGAGCGGGGCAGGGACATCTTTCCGCCCAGCATGTCGTAGAGATAAAGGCCAAGCCGGATCATCCACCAGGGCCGCACCGAATTCTCCTGCGGCAGCACGAACAGCAGCGGTCGGATGATGTGCGGCGCGGCATGGATCAGCCGCTCGCGCTCGCGCAGCGCCTCGGCGACCAGCTTGAACTCGTAATATTCGAGATAACGCAGGCCGCCATGAATCAGCTTGGTCGACGCGGACGAGGTGTGCCCCGCCAGATCGTCGCGCTCGACCAGCAGCACCTTGAGGCCGAGCAGCGATGCCTCGCGCGCGATCGCGCAGCCGTTGATGCCGCCGCCGATGATGAGAAGGTCGTAAGTCATCCGCCGCTGTTACCACAGCCGCCGCCGCTGGATAGCCGCGGCGCCCGCTCAATATTCTATTCGGCCTTCTCGAAATGTCATATTGCGGGCGACCGCGCGCCCGGCGGGAACCGCGATCGGAAGAGTTCCGGCGCACGCCATTGACCACCCCCGAGTCGGCTTGTATAGGCGCCGCTGCTCCGACGGGACCGTACCTGTCGGGACAAGCTTGAACATTGCTGGATGCATTCCAGGGCCCGGGGGGTCGAAAGTCCACCCAGCGGTCCTTTTTGTATTCCCGAGCGTCATGGCTCCAGCAAAGTAACCACAGTCTAAGGTGAAGAGATTCATGCCGACGATCAACCAGCTGGTCCGCAAGGGCCGCGATCCGCAGAAGGCCAAGTCCAAGGTCCCTGCAATGGAGCAGAACCCGCAGAAGCGCGGCGTCTGCACCCGCGTCTATACGACGACTCCGAAGAAGCCGAACTCGGCTCTGCGCAAGGTTGCCAAGGTCCGCCTGACCAACCAGCGCGAAGTCATCAGCTACATCCCCGGCGAGGGGCACAACCTCCAGGAGCACTCCGTGGTGCTGATCCGTGGCGGGCGCGTTCGCGACCTTCCCGGCGTCCGCTATCACGTTCTCCGCGGCGTGCTCGATACGCAGGGTGTGAAGGATCGCCGCCAGTCGCGTTCCAAGTACGGCGCTAAGCGTCCGAAGTAAGCCGGTCGGCTCCACCCTGCGAAAGCCGGTGCTGGAGCTTCCGACCCCCAGGGCTGAAGTTTAGAAGGAAATTGAAATGGCACGTCGTCGTCGTCCCGAAAAGCGGGTCATCCTGCCTGATCCCCAGTATGGGGATGAGGTTCTCTCCAAGTTCATGAACAGCGTCATGCTGGACGGCAAGAAGTCCGTCGCCGAACTGATCGTCTATGGTGCTCTCGCAACCGTCGAGCAGCGCGCGAAGAAGGATCCGATCGGCGTGTTTCACGAGGCGCTCGCCAATGTGAAGCCGGGCATCGAAGTCCGTTCGCGCCGCGTTGGTGGTGCGACCTATCAGGTCCCCGTCGAAGTGCGCCCCGAGCGCGCCCAGGCGCTGGCCATCCGCTGGCTGATCTCCGCTGCGCGCGCGCGGTCGGAGAACACCATGTCGGCCCGCCTGTCGGGCGAGCTGATGGATGCCGCCAACAACCGCGGCAACGCGGTGAAGAAGCGCGAAGACACCCATCGTATGGCCGAAGCGAACCGCGCCTTCAGCCACTACCGCTGGTAATCTCCACTACCTATATGTCGAGAGGCCGGGAGTTCCCCGGCCTCCTACATCGCTAAGGAAAATCCGATCATGGCCCGCAGCCATCCGCTCGACATGTACCGCAACATCGGCATCATGGCGCACATCGACGCCGGCAAGACGACGACGACCGAGCGCATCCTCTATTACACCGGCAAGTCCTACAAGATCGGCGAGGTCCATGAGGGCACCGCCACGATGGACTGGATGGAGCAGGAGCAGGAGCGCGGGATCACGATCACGTCGGCCGCAACGACGTGCTTCTGGAACGATCACCGCWTCAACATCATCGACACCCCCGGMCACGTCGACTTCACCATYGAAGTCGAGCGTTCGCTGCGCGTGCTCGAYGGCGCGGTTGCATGCTTCGACGGCGTTGCCGGTGTCGAGCCGCAGTCCGAGACCGTGTGGCGTCAGGCCGAGAAGTATCACGTCCCGCGGATGTGCTTCATCAACAAGCTCGACCGCACCGGCGCGAACTTCAACATGTGCGTGCAGATGATCAAGGACCGCCTCGGCGCGCGTCCGGCCGTCCTCTATCTGCCGATCGGCCTCGAAGGCGACTTCAAGGGCCTGGTCGACCTGGTCGAGAACCGCGCGATCATCTGGCTCGAAGAGTCGCTCGGCGCGAAGTTCGAATATCAGGACATCCCGGCCGACCTGGCCGACCTGGCTGCAAACGCGCGTTCCGAGCTGATCGAGATGGCCGTCGAGCAGGACGACGACATCATGGAGCAGTATCTCGAGGGCAACGAGCCTGACGTCGCGACCTTGAAGAAGCTGATCCGCAAGGGCACGCTGAACTTCTCGTTCGTGCCGGTGCTCTGCGGCTCCGCGTTCAAGAACAAGGGCGTTCAGCCGCTGCTCGACGCAGTGGTCGACTATCTGCCGTCGCCGCTGGACATCAAGGACGTCGAGGGTCTGAAGCTCGACGGCGTGACGCCGGATACGCGTCCGCCGGCCGACGATGCCCCGTTCTCGGCGCTGGCGTTCAAGATCATGAACGATCCGTTCGTCGGTACGCTGACCTTTGCGCGCATCTATTCGGGCAAGCTCGACGCCGCTTCGATCGTCACCAACTCGGTGAAGGACAAGAAGGAAAAGGTTGGCCGCATGCTGCTGATGCATGCGAACAGCCGCGAGGACATCCAGGAAGCGTTCGCAGGCGACATCGTCGCTCTCGCGGGCCTGAAGGATACCACGACGGGTGACACGCTCTGCGCGCAGAACGCTCCGATCATCCTTGAGCGCATGGAATTCCCGGACCCCGTCATCGAGGTCGCGGTGGAGCCGAAGACGAAGGCCGACCAGGAGAAGATGGGCATCGCGCTCAATCGTCTCGCTCGCGAGGATCCTTCGTTCCGCGTCACGTCCGATGTCGAGAGCGGCCAGACCATCATCAAGGGCATGGGCGAGCTCCATCTCGAGATCCTGGTCGATCGCATGAAGCGCGAGTTCAAGGTCGAGGCAAATGTCGGCGCGCCGCAGGTGGCGTATCGCGAATATCTCGCGAAGCCGATCGAGATGAGCTACACCCACAAGAAGCAGTCGGGTGGTTCGGGTCAGTTCGCCGAGATCAAGATCAAGGTCATTCCTGGCGAGCGCGGTTCGGGCTTCGTCTTCTCCGACCAGATCAAGGGCGGTAACGTTCCGAAGGAATATATCCCGTCGGTCGAGAAGGGCATGCGCGAAACGGCCGAGACCGGATCGCTGATCGGCTTCCCGATCATCGATTTCGAGGTTCAGCTGATCGACGGCAAATATCATGACGTCGACTCGTCGGCGCTGGCGTTCGAAATCTGTGCCCGTGGCGCCATGCGCGAAGCGGCCCAGAAGTCGGGCATCAAGCTGCTCGAGCCGATCATGAAGGTCGAGGTCGTGACGCCGGAGGATTATCTCGGCGACGTGATCGGCGATCTGAACAGCCGTCGTGGCCAGATCCAGGGCACCGACAGCCGCGGCAACGCGACTGCGGTGGAGGCGATCGTCCCGCTGGCGAACATGTTCGGTTACGTGAACCAGCTCCGCTCGTTCAGCCAGGGCCGCGCGCAGTACACGATGCAGTTCTCGCATTACGACGAGGTTCCTGCCAACGTCGCCGAAGAAGTGAAGGCGAAGCTGGCATAATCTGAAATCAGTCGCTAAAGGGCCGCGTCCGCGCGGCTCCGCAGCGACCCCGGAATTTGAATAAGAAGAGGCGAAAATGGCAAAAGCAAAGTTTGAGCGGACGAAGCCGCATCTCAACATCGGCACGATCGGTCACGTCGACCATGGCAAGACGTCGCTGACGGCCGCGATCACCAAGGTGCTCGCCGAGACCGGCGGCGCCACCTTCACGAGCTACGCGAACATCGACAAGGCTCCCGAAGAGCGCGAGCGCGGCATCACCATCTCGACCGCACACGTCGAGTATGAGACGACCGCGCGCCACTATGCGCACGTCGATTGCCCGGGCCACGCCGATTATGTGAAGAACATGATCACCGGTGCCGCCCAGATGGACGGCGCGATCCTGGTCGTGTCGGCCACTGACGGCCCGATGCCGCAGACTCGCGAGCACATCCTGCTCGCGCGCCAGGTCGGCGTGCCGACGATGGTCGTGTTCATGAACAAGGTCGATCTGGTCGACGACGAGGAAATCCTCGAGCTGGTCGAGATGGAAATCCGCGAGCTGCTCTCGAAGTATGATTTCGACGGCGACAACATCCCGGTCATCCGTGGCTCGGCCGTGTGTGCGCTCGACGACAAGCAGCCCGAGATCGGCCATGACGCCGTGCTCAAGCTGATGCAGGCAGTCGACGAGTACCTCCCGCAGCCCGAGCGTCCGCTCGACAAGCCGTTCATGATGCCGATCGAGGACGTGTTCTCGATCTCGGGTCGCGGCACGGTCGTCACCGGCCGCGTCGAGACCGGCGTTGTGAAGGTCGGCGAGGAAGTCGAGATCGTCGGCATCCACCCGGCAGTCCGCAAGACCACCGTCACGGGCGTCGAAATGTTCCGCAAGCTGCTCGATCAGGGCCAGGCCGGCGACAACATCGGCGCGCTGATCCGCGGCGTCGGCCGTGAAGAGGTCGAGCGTGGCCAGGTTCTCTGCAAGCCGGGCTCGATCAAGCCGCACACCGACTTCCAGTCGGAAGTGTATGTGCTGTCGAAGGACGAGGGTGGCCGTCACACGCCATTCTTCGCCAACTATCGTCCGCAGTTCTACTTCCGTACCACGGACGTGACCGGCACCGTCGAGCTGCCCGAGGGCACCGAGATGGTCATGCCGGGCGACAACATCGCTCTGGGCGTCAAGCTCATTGCGCCGATCGCCATGGACGTCGGCCAGCGTTTCACCATCCGTGAGGGTGGCCGTACCGTTGGTTCGGGGATTGTCAGCGGCATCTCGAAGTAATATAGACGCGCCTCCGCCCGATTCGCCGCCTCTTCGGTGGCGAGTCGGGCGGTTGCTATTTCAGTGAACAATGGTTCGGTTGCTCTCGGGCAACCCGCTCTTTCGCATCGGTAGGGTTATGGAAACGCAGAATATTCGGATTCGTCTGAAGGCATTCGATCATCGTGTGCTCGATCAGGCCACCGGCGACATCGCCGACACGGCGCGCCGCACTGGCGCACTCATCCGCGGCCCCATCCCCCTCCCGACGCGCATCGAGAAGTTCACGGTGAACCGCGGACCGCACATCGACAAGAAGTCGCGTGAGCAGTTCGAGGTCCGTACCTACAAGCGGATGCTGGACATCGTTCAGCCGACCCCGCAGACGGTGGACGCGCTGATGAAGCTCGATCTCGCCGCGGGTGTAGACGTGGAGATCAAGCTGGCCTAAAGGCCGCGCTCCAAAAGAGATTCGGTTTCGCCACTGGCGAGATCAAATACAGGGATACCGCCCGGCTTGCCGGGGTCTGCGTCCCCCGTCACGTTCCCGCTCTCGCGGGAACACCAGCCCGGGACGGGGCACGCATTATATTTTGGGCTGACACGCCCGTCGGAAATCGTTCCGGCGGGCCTCTGTAATAGGAGCATTGATCATGCGCACTGGCGTGATCGCGAAGAAAATGGGGATGACCCGCTTGTTCCAGGACGATGGGCGCCATGTGCCCGTCACCGTCCTGGCACTGGAAAATCTGCAGGTAGTGGCCGTTCGCGAGGCCGACCGTGATGGTTATACCGCTGTCCAGCTTGGTGCTGGCACCGCCAAGGCGAAGAATGTCGCCAAGCCGCAGCGCGGCCACTTCGGCAAGGCCGAAGTCGAGCCTAAGGCGAAGGTTGCCGAATTCCGCGTCTCCGACGACGCCGTGCTCGAAGTGGGCGCCGAGATTTCGGCCGACCACTATGTCGCCGGCCAGATCGTCGACATCCAGGGCGTCACCCAGGGTAAGGGTTTCGCGGGCGGCATGAAGCGTTGGGGCTTCGGCGGTCTGCGCGCCACCCACGGCGTGTCCGTCTCGCACCGTTCGCTCGGTTCGACCGGTCAGCGCCAGGATCCGGGCAAGGTCTTCAAGAACAAGAAGATGGCCGGCCAGATGGGTGACAAGAACCGCACCCAGCAGAATCTCGAAATCGTATCGACCGACGTCGAGCGTGGCCTGATCTTCGTGAAGGGCTCCGTGCCCGGCTCGAAGGGCGGCTGGCTGCTCGTCAAGGACGCCGTCAAGGTCGCCCGTCACGCCGATGCGCCGTACCCGGCCGGCCTGAAGGCCGCCGCGAACAGCAACACCGCTCCCGCCGAGACGCCTGCAGAAGACGTCCAGGCCGTGGAAGCGACCGAAGGCCAGGAGGGCTGAACATGAAGGTCACTATTCAGTCCTTCGACGCTGCCGCGAAGGCCAGCGATATCGAGCTCAACGACGAGGTCTTCGGCCTCGATCCGCGCGCCGACATCCTGCACCGCGTCGTCACCTGGCAGCTCGAAAAGCGTCGTGCGACCGCACGCGGCACGCGTGAGCGCGCTGATGTTGCCCGCACCGGCAAGAAGTTCGGTCGCCAGAAGGGCGGCGGTACCGCGCGTCACGGCGATCGCCGCGCTCCGACCTTCGTCGGCGGCGGTAAGGCGCACGGCGCCCGGGTTCGCGATTTCAATCCGTCGCTGAACAAGAAGATCCGCGCTCTTGGTCTGCGCATGGCTCTCAGCAGCCACGCCAAGGCCGGCTCGCTGATCGTCATGGACAGCCTGACCGTCAAGGACAACAAGACCAAGGCGCTGACCGCGGACCTGGCGAAGCTCGGCTTCGGCAAGACCGCGCTGGTGATCGACGGTGATGCAGTCGAGACGAGCTTCGCGCTCGCCGCCGGCAACCTCCGTCAGATCAACGTTCTGCCCGCCGCTGGTGCGAACGTCTACGACATCCTGAAGCATGACACGCTGGTGCTGACGCGCTCCGCTGTCGAAAAGCTGGAGGCGCGCTTCAATGGCTAAGAAGCAGAAAGCCGAGATCGACATTCGTCATTATGACGTGATCGTCGCTCCGCACATCACCGAGAAGGCGACCCTGCTCAGCGAGCAGAACGCGGTCGTGTTCAAGGTTTCGAACGACGCGACCAAGCCTGAGATCAAGGCGGCCGTCGAGGCGCTGTTCAACGTCAAGGTCCTGGGGGTCAACACGATCGTCCAGAAGGGCAAGACGAAGAAGTGGAAGGGCACGCCCTACACGCGCTCCGACATGAAGAAGGCGATCGTGACGCTGGCTGATGGTCAGTCGATCGATGTGACGACGGGAATCCAGTAATGGCACTCAAGCATTACAACCCGACCAGCCCGGCACGACGCGGACTTATCCTCGTCGACCGCAGCGGTCTGCACAAGGGCGGCCCGATCAAGGCGCTGACCGAAGGCAAGCGCAAGACTGGCGGCCGCAACAACAAGGGCCATGTGACCTCGCGCGGCATCGCCGGCGGCCACAAGCAGCGCTATCGTCTGATCGACTTCAAGCGTCGCAAGTGGGACGTGGACGGCACGGTCGAGCGGATCGAATATGATCCCAACCGCACCGCCTTCATCGCCCTGATCAAGTATCCGGACGAAGAGCTTGCCTATATCATCGCGCCGCAGCGGCTTGCCGTCGGCGACAAGGTGGTTGCCGGCAAGAAGACCGACGTGAAGCCTGGCAATGCCATGGAACTCGGTCAGATGCCGGTCGGCACGATCGTCCACAACGTCGAGATGAAGCCCGGCAAGGGTGGTCAGCTCGCACGTTCGGCGGGCACCTATGTGCAGGTCGTGGGTCGCGACAAGGGCATGGTGATGGTGCGCCTCAACTCGGGCGAGCAGCGCTATATCCACTCGAACTGCATGGCGACCGTCGGTGCGGTGTCCAACCCGGACAACGGCAACACCAACCTCGCCAAGGCCGGCCGCAACCGTTGGCTGGGCAAGCGCCCGCTGACCCGCGGCGTCGCCAAGAACCCGGTCGACCATCCGCACGGCGGTGGTGAAGGCCGGACCTCGGGCGGCCGTCATCCGGTCACCCCGTGGGGCAAGCCGACCAAGGGTGCACGCACCCGTCACAACAAGGCGACCGACAAGATGATCATCCGGTCGCGTCACGCGAAGAAGAAGGGCTAACCGCAATGGCTCGTTCCGTCTGGAAGGGTCCCTTTGTGGACCTCCATCTGCTCAAGAAGGCAGAGACCGCGCAGGAAACCAACGCGCGTGCGCCGATCAAGACCTGGTCGCGCCGCTCCACGATCCTGCCGCAGTTCGTTGGCCTGACCTTCACCGTTTATAACGGTCGCAAGTTCGTGCCCGTGTCCGTCAACGAGGACATGGTTGGGATGAAGCTCGGCGAATTCGCGCCGACCCGCTACTTCCCCGGCCATGCCGCCGACAAGAAGGGCAAGCGCTGATGTCGAAGGCAAAATCCCCCCGCAAGGTCGGTGAGAAGGAAGCTCTCTCGGTCGGTACGCAGATTCGCGGCTCGGCTCAGAAGCTCGGTCTCGTCGCGGCGCTGATCCGCAACAAGAAGGCCGGCGATGCGATGAACATCCTCGCATTCTCGACCAAGGCGATGGCCGTCGATGCCCGCAAGGTTCTCGCCTCGGCGATCGCCAATGCGGAGAACAACCACAATCTCGACGTCGACGCGCTCGTCGTCTCGGAGGCCTCGGTTGGCAAGTCGATCGTCATGAAGCGTTTCGCGACCCGCGGTCGTGGCAAGTCGACGCGCATCCTCAAGCCGTTCTCGCGGCTGCGGATCGTCGTGCGCGAGCAGGAAGAAGCATAATGGGTCAAAAGAGCAATCCGATCGGTCTGCGTCTCCAGATCAACCGTACCTGGGACAGCCGCTGGTATGCGGAAGGCGCCGATTACGGCCGCCTCCTGCTCGAGGATCTGAAGATCCGCACCTTCATCATGAAGACGCTGCCCCAGGCCGCGATCTCCAAGGTGGTGATCGAGCGTCCGGCCAAGCTGTGCCGCGTGTCCATCTATGCCGCGCGCCCCGGCGTGATCATCGGCAAGAAGGGTGCGGACATCGAGAAGCTGCGCCGTCTCCTCGGCAAGATGACCTCGTCCGACGTGTCGCTGAACATCGTCGAGATTCGCAAGCCTGAAGTCGACGCCAAGCTCGTCGCCCAGGGCATCGCCGATCAGCTCGAGCGYCGTATCGCGTTCCGCCGCGCCATGAAGCGYGCSGTKCAGTCGGCGATGCGSCTTGGCGCAGAGGGTATCCGGATCAATTGCGGCGGCCGTCTCGGCGGCGCCGAGATCGCSCGGTCCGAATGGTACCGCGAAGGCCGCGTTCCGCTGCACACGCTGCGCGCGAACGTGGACTATGCCGAAGCGCAGGCACACACCGCCTATGGCGTGTGCGGCGTGAAGGTCTGGATCTTCAAGGGCGAAATCCTGGGCCATGACCCGATGGCGCAGGACCGGATCATGATGGAGGCTCAAACCTCCGGCGTCCGTCCGGCGCGCTAAGGAACAAGAGCAATGCTGCAACCGAAAAAAACCAAGTTCCGCAAGGCCTTCAAGGGCCGGATCCATGGCGATGCCAAGGGCGGCACGACCCTCAACTTCGGCTCTTACGGGCTGAAGGCGATGGAGCCGGAGCGGATCACCGCACGCCAGATCGAGGCGGCTCGCCGCGCGATCACGCGTCACATCAAGCGCCAGGGGCGTTTGTGGATCCGCGTGTTCCCGGACGTTCCGGTCACGTCGAAGCCCGCCGAAGTCCGCATGGGCAAGGGCAAGGGTTCGCCCGAATATTGGGCCGCCCGGGTCAAGCCCGGCCGGATCCTGTTCGAGCTGGACGGTGTCCCTGGCGATATCGCTGCCGTGGCGTTCAGCCGCGCCGCGATGAAGCTGCCGATCAAGGTGAAGGTCGTTGCCCGTCTCGGCGACACCTCGCATCTGGGAGTTGCATAACATGAGCAAGATCGACACCCGTCGCTCCGACCTCAAGGCGAAGACCGAGGACCAGCTCGACGAGGAGCTGGGCAACCTGAAGCGCGAGGCGTTCAACCTCCGTTTCCAGGCAGCCACGAACCAGCTCGAAAAGCCGAGCCGGGTGCGTGAGGTCCGCCGCGACATCGCTCGCATCAAGACCCTGCAGAGCCAGCGCGTGCGCTCGGCCGAAGCCAAGTAAGGAAGACCGACATGCCGAAGCGCGTGCTGACCGGGGTGATCGTCTCGGACAAGACCGACAAGACGGTGGTGGTGAACGTCGAGCGTAAGGTGAAGCACCCGCTCTACGGCAAGATCATCCGCCGTACGAAGAAGTATCATGCCCATGACGAGGGCAACGAGTTCAAGCAGGGCGAAACCGTGCGGATCGAAGAGACCGCGCCGATCTCCAAGCTGAAGACCTGGAAGGTGATCGAGCGGGTCAACACCCACGCGACCCCCGAGCGGGCAACCATCGACGGCTAAGGCCGAGTTTTAGGCGGGGCCCGGTCGGAATCGGACCCCATGTGAGAAGGAACCGGATCGATGATCCAGATGCAGTCCAATCTCGAGGTCGCTGACAACAGCGGCGCGAAGCGGGTGCAGTGCATCAAGGTGCTTGGCGGGTCCAAGCGCCGGACGGCAGGCGTTGGCGACATCATCGTCGTCAGCATCAAGGAAGCGGCACCCCGTGCCCGCGTGAAGAAGGGCGACGTGCACCGTGCCGTCATCGTGCGTACGGCGAAGGACATTCGCCGCGCCGATGGCACCGTGATCCGCTTCGATTCGAACGCGGCCGTGCTGGTCAACAAGAACGAGGAGCCGATCGGCACCCGTATCTTTGGCCCGGTGGTGCGCGAGCTGCGTGCGCGCAAGCACATGAAGATCATCAGCCTGGCGCCGGAGGTTCTGTAATGGCCGCTGCGAAGATCAAGAAGGGTGACCGCGTCATCGTCCTGTCCGGCAAGGACAAGGGCAAGACCGGTGAAGTCACCCAGGCCCTGCCCAAGGACGGCAAGGTCATCGTGTCGGGCGTGAACATAGCGATCCGTCACACTAAGCCGAGCCAGGGCGACCCCCAGGGCGGCCTGAAGCGCGCCGAAGCGCCGCTGCACGTTTCGAAGGTCGCTCATGTGACCGCCGACGGCAAGCCGACGCGCGTTCGTTTTGAAACCAAGGACGGCAAGAAGGTCCGCGTGGCCGTGAAGTCCGGGGAGACGATCAGTGGCTGATGCAAATCAGAAGGCGGCGCACAAGCCGCGGATGAAGGCGATCTACGAGGATCGCATTGTCAAGGCGATGACCGAGAAGTTCGGTTACAAGAACGTGATGGAGGTTCCGCGCCTCGACAAGATCGTCCTGAACATGGGCGTTGGCGAAGCGACGCAGGACAAGAAGAAGGTCGATCAGGCCGCTGGCGAGATGGAGCTGATCGCAGGTCAGAAGCCCGTCGTCACCAAGGCGAAGAAGTCGATCGCGCAGTTCAAGCTGCGTGAAGGCATGCCGATCGGCGTGAAGGTCACTCTTCGCCGCGAGCGCATGTACGAGTTCCTCGACCGCYTCATCACGATCGCGCTGCCGCGCGTTCGCGATTTCCGCGGGCTGAACCCGAAGAGCTTCGATGGTCGCGGCAACTATGCCTGCGGTCTGAAGGAGCAGCTGATCTTCCCGGAAATCAGCTACGACAAGGTCGACAAGATCCGCGGCATGGACGTGATCGTGACGACCACGGCGAAGACCGACGACGAAGCGCGCGAGCTGCTCCGCCTGTTCGGCTTCCCGTTCCCGATCGAAGCCGACGAAGAAAAGAAGGCAGCGTAAGATGGCTAAGAAGAGTTCTGTGAACAAGAACGAGCGTCGCAAGCTGCTGGTGAAGAAATACGCCGGCGCCTATGCGAAGCTGAAGGCGATCGCGGCGGACAATTCGCTCGATGACGGCGATCGCCTGATCGCTCGCCTGAAGATGGCGGAAATCCCGCGCAACGGTAACCCGACGCGCATCCGCAACCGGTGCGAGGTGACGGGTCGTCCCCGCGCTTATTACCGCAAGTTCCGCCTCTGCCGTATTCAGCTGCGCGATCTGGCCAACAAGGGCCTGATCCCGGGCGTTACGAAGTCGAGCTGGTAAGGATCACGAGATGGCATTGACCGATCCCCTGGGTGATATGCTCACCCGCATCCGCAACGGCCAGCGCGCGCGCAAGGACTCCGTCCTGTCGCCCGCGTCCAAGCTGCGGGCCCGTGTGCTCGACGTGCTTCAGCGCGAGGGCTATATCCGTGGCTACAGCGAAGAAGAGATGGGTCCCGCAAAGGGCATCCGCATCGAGCTGAAATATTTCGAGGGCCAGCCTGCGATCAAGCATGTCGCGCGCGTCTCGAAGCCCGGTCGCCGCGTCTATTCGGGCGCAACCGAGCTGCCCCGCGTCATGAACGGCCTGGGCATCACGATCGTCTCGACGCCTCGCGGCGTTCTGTCCGACGCGGAAGCGCGCGAGCAGAATGTCGGCGGCGAAGTGCTGGCGGAGGTATTCTGATGAGCCGCATCGGTAAAAAGCCGGTCGCGATCCCGAGCGGTACGACCGCGACGATCGAAGGCCAGCAGCTGAGCGTCAAGGGCCCCAAGGGCACCCTGTCCATGCCGCTGCGCGAAGAGATCAGCTACGTCCTCGAGGACGACGGCATCTCGGTGAACCCGGCGAACGACACCAAGCGCGCCCGCGCCTTTTGGGGCATGCAGCGTACCCTGGTGCAGAACCTGATCACCGGCGTGTCGGACGGCTTCACCAAGAAGCTGCTGATCAACGGCGTGGGTTATCGTGCGGACGCCAAGGGCCGGGTGCTGAACCTGAAGCTCGGCTACAGCCACGACGTCAACATCGACGTGCCGGAAGGCCTCGAGGTGAAGACGCCGGACAACACGACCGTCGAGATTTCGGGAACCGACAAGCAGAAGGTCGGTCAGCTGGCCGCGGAGATCCGTCAGTGGCGTAAGCCGGAGCCCTATAAGGGCAAGGGCATCAAGTACGACGGTGAGTTCATCTTCCGCAAGGAAGGGAAAAAGAAGTAATGAGCACCAAAGGTCTCTCCCTCTTTGCGAAGCGCCGTCTTCGCAATCGCACCGCGCTCCGCGGTCGTGCTGCCGGCCGTCCGCGGCTGTCGGTGCACCGTTCGGGCAAGCACATCTATGCTCAGGTGATCGACGACGCCCAGGGCAAGACGGTCGCTTCCGCCTCCACCCTGGAGAAGGACGTGCGCGGCACGTCCGGCGCGAACATCGATGCTGCCGTCCTGGTCGGCAAGCGCGTCGCCGAAGCGGCGAAGCAGGCAGGCGTCACCAAGGTCGTGTTCGACCGTGGGGGCTTCCTGTTCCACGGTCGCGTGAAGGCGCTGGCGGAAGCCGCGCGTGAAGCCGGATTGGAGTTCTAAGAATGGCCGACGAAATCAACACGACGGACGTCGTTGCCGGCGGCGAAGCTGCTCCGCAGGACGCGCCGCAGGGCCGTGGTCCGCGTGGCGGCCGTGGCCGTGGCGGCCCGGGCGGCGGCGACAATCGCGGCCGTGGCGGCCGTGACGGCAATCGTGGCCGTCGCGACGATCGTCGCGGCGCGACCGACGATGGCGGCGAAGAGCTGATCGAGAAGCTGGTCCACATCAACCGCGTCTCGAAGACGGTGAAGGGCGGCAAGCGCTTCGGCTTCGCAGCACTCGTCGTCGTGGGCGACGGCAAGGGCCGGGTCGGCTTCGGTCATGGCAAGGCGCGCGAAGTGCCGGAAGCCATTTCCAAGGCGACGGCTGCTGCCAAGAAGGCAATGGTCCGCGTTCCCCTCCGCGAGGGTCGCACGCTGCATCATGACGGCAAGGGCCATTTCGGCGCCGGCCTCGTGACGGTGCGTTCGGCGCCGCAGGGCACCGGCATCATCGCGGGCGGCCCGATGCGCGCCGTCTTCGAGAGCCTGGGCGTGGCCGATGTGGTGACCAAGTCRGTCGGCACGTCGAACCCGTACAACATGATCCGTGCGACCTTCGAGGCGCTGACCACTCAGGTCAGCCCGAAGTCGGTCGCGCAGCGTCGCGGCAAGAAGATCGCCGACCTGCTCGGCCGTGGTGGCTCGCAGGCCGCCGAGGCTGACGCCGCAGCGATCGCGGAGTAAGACAGAATGGCGAAGAAGAAAGAAGCCGCCGGCGGCACGATCAAGGTGACTCAGACGGGTTCGCCGATCCGCCGCGAGAAGGATCAGCGCGCGACGCTGATCGGTCTCGGCCTCAACAAGATGCACAAGACGCGCGAATTGCAGGACAGCCCCGAGGTTCGGGGCATGATCCGCAAGGTCGCGCACATGGTATCGGTCGAGGGTTGACCTCAATGATCCTCCCCGTCAGGGGAGGGTGAGGGGCGGAACGGCTCGAACGCAGGTTCGACCTGTTCCGCCCTCAGCCTTTTTAATCAGCGCGACAAAAGCGAAAGCGAGTGCACGACATGAAACTGAACGAACTCCGCGACAATGCAGGTGCCCGCAAGTCCCGTATGCGGGTCGGCCGTGGTATCGGTTCCGGCAAGGGCAAGACCGGCGGCCGCGGCATCAAGGGCCAGAAGAGCCGTGAGGGCGTGTCCATCGCCGGCTTCGAAGGCGGCCAGATGCCGCTCCACAKGCGTCTGCCGAAGCGYGGCTTCAACAACATCTTCGCCAAGGATTATGCCGAGGTGAACCTGGGCGCGATCCAGAAGGCCGTCGATGCCGGCAAGATCGAGGCCGGTGCCGCGCTTGACCATGACGCGCTGAAGGCCGCCGGCCTGGCCCGTGGCGGCAAGGACGGCGTCCGTCTGCTCGGCAAGGGCGAGTTCTCGGCGAAGCTCAGCTTCACCGTCGCCGGCGCGTCGAAGGGCGCGATCGAGGCGGTCGAGAAGGCAGGCGGCAAGGTCGACGTTCTCGTCGTCGTGCCCGCCGCCGAAAAGGCCAAGGCCAAGAAGGGCGTGGCCCGTCTCGAGCGCATCGCGCACAAGGCTTCGTTCAAGGCGTAACTTCCTGCGGGCCCGGCGCGAGCCGGGTACCGCGAGGGGTTTTTGTGATCGGCCTCGCGCCGTTGTCGCGGATCCGGCATCAAAGCCCTTAGACAAGCCCGATCGGGCCCCTATATGAGCGGCGGGGCGATAAAACGTTTCCCGCCGCTTTTGTTTCCCCCCAGGCTTTTTTGGGACGATCACACTTATGGCATCCGCAGCCGACTCGATGGCCTCCGGCATCAGCCTGTCGAAATTCTCTCAGGCGACTGATCTCAAGAAGCGCCTGTGGTTCACGATCGGCGCGCTGATCATCTTCCGCATGCTCAGCTATGTGCCGCTGCCGGGCATCGATCCGTCCGTGCTCGCCCAGCTTTCGCAGCATACGTCGGGCGGCGTGCTCGATTTCTTCAACGCCTTTTCGGGCGGCTCGCTCAGCCGGATGAGCCTGATCGCGCTCGGCGTGATGCCCTATATCACTGCCTCGATCGTCGTTCAGCTCGCGACCTCGCTGTCGCCGACGCTCGCCGCGATCAAGAAGGAAGGCGAAAGCGGCCGCAAGCGGCTCAACCAATATACCCGCTACGGCACCGTCGGCCTCACCGCGGTGCAGGGCTATTTCATTGCCGTCGGGCTCGAGGCGCTGGGTGCCAGCAATGGCCTGCAGGCCGTGATCGAACCCGGCATGCTGTTCCGTATCGGCGCGGTGGTCAGCCTGGTCGGCGGCACCATGTTCCTGATGTGGATCGGTGAGCAGATCACCAGCCGCGGCATCGGCAACGGCATGTCGCTGATCATCATGGCCGGCATCGTCGCCAGCCTGCCGCGCACCCTGTACAACCTGTTCGAGGGCGGCCGCTCCGGCTCGCTCGATGCGGTGCGCCTGATCGGCATCATCATCGCGGTCGTGGCCTTGATCCTCTTCATCTGCTTCATGGAGCGCGCGCAGCGCCGCATCCTGATCCAGTATCCGAAGCGACAGACGCAGCGCGGCATGCAGGCCGATCGCAGCCATCTGCCGCTCAAGCTCAACACCGCGGGCGTGATCCCGCCGATCTTCGCCTCGTCGCTGCTGCTGATGCCGCTGACGATCACTCAGTTCGCCGGCAACCGCGTCGCGGGCGAGAGCTGGTGGGGCGATGTCATCATCGGCCTGAACCAGTATCTCCAGCACGGATCGCCCGTATATATGGGGCTGTACGGCGCGGGCATCATCTTCTTCTCGTTCTTCTACACCGCCGTGGTGTTCAATCCCGAGGAGACGGCCGACAATCTGAAGCGCTATGGCGGCTTCATTCCGGGCATCCGTCCGGGCAAGAACACCGAAACCTATTTCGATTATGTGCTGACGCGCATTACCGTGATCGGTGCGGCCTATCTGACGATCATCTGCCTGTTGCCCGAATATCTGGTGTCGGCGCTGAGCATCCCGTTCTATCTCGGCGGCACCAGCCTGCTGATCGTCGTCAACGTGACGATGGATACGGTGACTCAGATCCAGAGCCACTTGCTCGCGCATCAATATGGCGATCTGATCAAGAAGGCCAAGTTGAAGGGTGGCCGCCTCCGTTGAGAGGGGTGACATCGAAATGAGGGGAACGGCCTTGAATATCATTCTCCTGGGTCCGCCGGGCGCGGGCAAGGGCACCCAGGCGAGCCGGTTGATGGCCGATCGGGGCATGGTCCAGCTTTCCACCGGCGACATGCTGCGCGCCGCGGTGAAGTCCGGCAGCCCGGTTGGCCTCAAGGCCAAATCGGTGATGGAGGCGGGGGAACTCGTCTCGGACGAGATCGTCTCGGGCATCATCGGTGAACGGCTCGACATGCCCGACACGGCCAATGGCGTGATCTTCGACGGCTATCCCCGCACCGCCGCCCAGGCCGAGCAGCTCGACGCGTTGCTGAGCGAGCGCGGCCGGACCCTCGACCATGTGATCGAGCTGAGCGTCGATGAAGAGGCGCTCGTCGACCGCATCGTCGGTCGCTACACCTGCGCCAAGTGCGGCGAGGGCTATCACGATCATTACAAGCAGCCCAGGGTACCGGGCGTCTGCGATGTGTGCGGCTCGACCGAGTTCAAGCGCCGTCCCGACGACAATGCGGAAACCGTGCGCACCCGCATGGCCGAATATCGCGCCAAGACCGCGCCGATCCTGCCGATCTACGAGGCCCGCGGCCTGGTGTCGCGCGTCGACGGCATGGGGGATATCGACCAGGTGACTCAGGCGATCGAGGCAATCCTCGACGGGAAATAGGCCCGCGTCGCTTGCCGTTCCCGGCGCAGGGCATATGATGCGCCGGGTCAGGGGGAGAGCGTCGATGAAGCCTTTCGGTCCTTTGGGCGTCGTCATCGCGCTGTCGTTTGCCGGCCCGGCCGCGGCCGAAGTCGTGTCCGCGACGCCGACCACCATAGAAATCAGTCAGGTCGTCACCGTCGACGCGTCGATCGCCCGGGTCTGGGATACGCTGCGCTCGCCGCAACGCTGGTGGAGCAAGGAACACACCTACAGCGACGATTCGGCCAATCTCTACATGGACGGCCAGGCGACCGGCTGCTTCTGCGAACGTTTCCCCGATCGTCGGGGCAGCGTCGAGCATGCCCGGATCCTCTATATCCAGCCGCCCCAGATGATCCGCCTGTCGGGCGCGCTGGGGCCGCTCCAGGCCGAAGCGGTGGTCGGTACGTTGACCTTCAAGCTTGCCCCTGAAGGCGCGAACGCCACGCGCTTGACGCTCAGCTATATCGTCAGCGGCTATGTCCGCGCCGGCGCCGATACGCTTGCGCCCAAGGTCGACGAGGTCCTGGCGCTGCAGGTGCTGAACCTGAAATCCGCCGCCGAGGCCCCGCCGCCGCCCGCCCCGGCGCCGCAGCGCTAGGGCCGGACAAAGCTGAACCCTTCCGTTCGTCCTGAGTAGGGGCGGAGTAGCCGAAGGCGTATCGAAGACCCGTATCGAGGGACATGGCGCGAGGCTTGTCCTTCGATACGCCATTTCGACAAGCTCAATGTCTACTCAGGACGAACGGAGGGGCGATTTGCGCCTTTGCCGCTTCGCCGGTGCTTCATGACGAATTCTTCACATCGCCGTCATCGGCAGGTGCGGGGCGGGCCGCTACTCAGGGTCCGTGCCCAGCGCGCCGGGCACCAAACTCCTTGAATCGGCGTCCGCACTCCCGGGGGCGTCGTGGSCGGCGGAAGGTTCGCTTTCCGCCGGCCAATTTTGCTGTAAAGGCAGAAAGGCACCGACCGGAATGCCGCCGATGACCCGCAAGATCCTGATCGTCGAAGACGACGCCGCGACGGCCGGCTATCTCGCCAAGGGGCTGGGAGAGGCCGGTTTTGCCGTCGAAACCTGTGGGGACGGCCGCGACGGCCTGTTTCTCGCCAGCGAGGGCATTTTCGATCTGATCGTTGCCGACCGCATGTTGCCCGGGCTGAACGGCCTGGCGATGATCGGCGCGATCCGCGCGGCCGGCATCCGTACTCCCGTCCTGATCCTGTCCGCGCTGGCGACGGTCGACGACCGGGTCGATGGGCTTCATGCCGGCGCTGACGATTATCTCGTCAAACCCTTTTCCTTCGCGGAGCTTTCCGCGCGGATCGAGGCGCTGCTCCGCCGCGCCGATCGCGTCGCCAGCGAAAACCAGACGACTCGCCTTGTCGTCGGCGATCTGGAGATCGACCTGCTCGCCCGCACGGTCGCGCGCGACGGCCGGCCGATCGCGCTCGGCGCGCGCGAATTCAACCTGCTCGAATTCCTCGCCCGCCATGCCGGGCAAGTGGTGACGCGCACGATGATGCTCGAAAAGATCTGGAACTATCATTTCGATCCCGGATCGAACGTGGTCGACGTCCATATCGGGCGGCTGCGCCGCAAGATCGAGGAAGGGTTCGCCGCCCCGATTCTCCACACGGTGCGCGGCGCGGGATACCGGCTCTCGGCCGACACCTGATGTGGCGTCTGTCGGTCACGGCGCGCATTGCGTTGCTCGCGATCGCGCTGGCCCTTGTTTCAAATCTCGTCCTGGTGACCTTCATCTGGCGGCAGGTACATGACGACGCGATCGATTCGCTGCGTCGTGATACCGCCGAACAGGCCGATGCGCTCGTCTCGGTCTGGCGGGCGGGCGGGCTGCGCGCGCTCGACCAGACGATCGAGGAAGCGCGGGCCCCTGGCGACCTCTCGCTGATCATCGCGGTGATCGACGGACGGGGGAAGCGCGTGGCGGGCATTGGCCCGGAGATCGCGACGATCGCCCCGTCGGAATCGGTCGATTTCCGCATTGGCCGGATCGGCGCGTCGCCGCCCTGGTCGTTGCGCGATGCCGGCTATTCGGTGCGGCGGATCGGCGCCCTGCGCCTCATCAGCGGGCGGATGCTCGACGACTGGGAACAGGTGCAGCGCGGGATCGAACGAGCATTGCTGCTTGCGATGCTGTTGTCGCTTGGGCTCGGCATCGTCGGTGGCCTGGTCGTGACCCGTTATGTCGGACGCCGCCTGAACCGGGTCGCCGACGTGATCGAGGGCGTGGCCGGCGGTGACCTGTCACGCCGCGTCGCCAGCGCCTCGGGCGGCGGGGATGCGTTCGACCGGCTTGCCACCCGCCTCAACGCGATGCTCGACAAGGTCGAGCGGCTGATGGTCGAATTGCGGCTGGTCACCGACAGCCTCGCGCATGATCTGCGCTCGCCGCTGGCCAGGCTCAGGACCAAGACCGAGAACGCGGTCCTGCTCGCCGACCCGGCACAGCGCGAGGCAGCGCTCGGCGGACTCCTGACCGAGACCGATCTGGTGATGCGCATGCTGAGCATGCTCATCGAGATCAGCCGGTCGGAATCGGTGTCGCGCGATCGGTTCGCCAGCATCGATCCCGCGGCGTTGATCGAGGAGATCGCCGAACTCTACGCACCCGTGGCCGAGGATGCCGGCCTGCGCTTCGCGACGGTGCTCGACACTCATCCGCCGCGCCTGATCCTCCACCGCGAGTTGATGACCCAGGCGATCGCCAACCTGGTCGACAATGCGCTGCGCCACGGCGCCCAGGGTGGCGAGGTGACCTTGCGGCTGACGGGGCAGGGGGGTGAGGTCCGAATCCAGGTCGAGGATCGTGGGCCCGGCATCGCCGCGGAGGACCGCGAGCAGGCGCTGCGCCGCTTCGGCCGGCTGGACAATGCGCGCAGCACGCCCGGCGCCGGACTTGGTCTGTCGCTGATCGAGGCGGTCGCCCGCTTGCATGGCGGGCGGCTCGAGCTGGGCGATAATGCGCCAGGGCTGATTGCGGCGATCGTTCTGCCGGCGTAAAGGACCTGCGGCGGACGCGCGACGAACCGGTCGATAGTCGGGAATCGGGGTGTCGCGCTTGACATGGGCGACTCGCTCTCCTATTTGGCGATTATTCCGAAACACCGGGTCCCGGCGGCGCATGTTTGCGCACGCCGTTATCTTGCGTTCGGATGTTAACGCGTTGAGATGGGGCGGCTGCAGCCATGCACGCCCTGTGGAGCAGGAGAATAAATTTCATGGCTCGTATTGCGGGTGTCAACATCCCGACCAACAAGCGCGTTGTTATCGCGCTGACCTACATCCACGGCATTGGCGATACCAAGGCCAAGGAAATCACCACCAAGCTGGGCATCGCCCCTGAGCGCCGCGTGCAGGACCTGACCGATCAGGAAGTGCTGCACATCCGCGAAGCGATCGACGCCGACTATACGGTCGAGGGTGATCTTCGTCGCCAGACGGCGATGAACATCAAGCGCCTGATGGATCTGGCCTGCTATCGCGGCCTTCGCCATCGCAAGGGCCTTCCGGTCCGCGGCCAGCGCACGCATACCAATGCGCGCACCCGCAAGGGCAAGGCCAAGCCGATCGCCGGCAAGAAGAAGTGATGCGCTGAGCCGTTCCTTTCGGGGCGGCTCGCCTTCCAGCTACAGGGTTAGGATTTCAACATGGCACGCGAACCTCAGCGCATTAAGCGGCGTGAGCGCAAGAACATCACCTCTGGCGTCGCGCACGTGAACGCCAGCTTCAACAACACCATGATCACGATCACCGATGCCCAGGGCAACGCGATCTCGTGGTCGTCGGCCGGCATGATGGGCTTCAAGGGAAGCCGCAAGTCGACTCCGTATGCGGCCCAGGTCGCAGCCGAGGATGCCGGCAAGAAGGCCGCCGAGCACGGCGTCCGCACGCTCGAAGTGGAAGTAAAGGGTCCGGGTTCGGGCCGCGAGTCGGCGCTTCGCGCGCTGCAGGCGGTCGGCTTCCAGATCACTTCGATCCGCGACGTGACCTCGATCCCGCATAATGGCGTCCGGCCCTCCAAGCGCCGCCGCGTCTGATTTCGTCTCGTCCGCGCGCGGTTGATCGCGCCGCGCGGACGATTCCCACATGGTCTGAGTTACCCCGCTCAGGCCCAAAACCAAGGGGAAGCCCGTGTCCGTCAATGCTAAGAACTGGCAGGAACTGAAGAAGCCCAATGGCCTCGAGAAGAAGCCGGGTGGCGATCCCAAGCGCAAGGCGACCTTCGTGGCCGAACCGCTCGAGCGTGGCTTCGGCCTGACGCTCGGCAACGCGCTGCGCCGCGTGCTGCTGTCGTCGCTTCAGGGTGCTGCCGTTACCTCGATCAAGATCGAGAACGTTCTCCACGAATTCTCGTCGCTCGCCGGCGTGCGTGAAGACGTGACCGACATCGTCCTGAACGTGAAGCAGATCGCGCTGCGCATGCAGGGCGAAGGCCCGAAGCGTCTCCAGCTCTCCGCGACCGGCCCGGCCGACGTGAAGGCCGGCGACATCGCGGTGTCGGGCGATATCGAAGTGATGAACCCCGATCTCGTGATCTGCCATCTCGACGAAGGCGCGACGCTCAACATGGAGCTGACCGCTGACGTGGGTAAGGGCTATGTCGCGGCGGTTGCGAACCGTCCGGCCGATGCCCCGATCGGCCTGATCCCGGTGGATGCGCTCTACTCGCCGGTCCGCCAGGTGTCGTACAAGGTCGAGAACACCCGCGTCGGGCAGGAGCTCGATTACGACAAGCTGACGCTCACCATCGAGACCGACGGCACGATCACGCCTGAGGACGCCGTCGGCTATGCCGGCCGCATCCTGCAGGACCAGCTCGCGCTGTTCGTCCATTTCGACGATTCGTCGGTCCGTCCGTCGGCCCCGATCGGCCATGCCGCGCCGTCTTCGGCCGGCGAGGTTTCGGGCGATACCCAGCAGATCAATCGTTACCTTCTCAAGAAGGTCGACGAGCTCGAACTGTCGGTGCGTTCGGCCAACTGCCTCAAGAACGACAACATCATCTATATCGGCGATCTGGTCCAGAAGACCGAAGCAGAGATGCTGCGCACCCCGAATTTCGGCCGCAAGTCGCTGAACGAAATCAAGGAAGTGCTGTCGTCCATGGGTCTCCGTCTCGGCATGGAAATCCCGGGCTGGCCGCCTGAGAACATCGAAGAGATGGCCAAGAAGCTCGAACAAGAGATTATGGGCTGAGTCTCGCGTCCGGGATTAGCGGCGCTAATCCCGGATTGATCGCGAGGCCCGGCCGGCGGTGCTACAGCACCGTCCGACGACGCGGCTTTGCCGCGGCGCTGGCTGAAAGAGATGGGCGATTGGCGGTGGCCCTCAACACCGCCTGGTCTGGGGTTCCGTCAAACGGCCCCTTAACGAACGAAGGAAAGATACCATGCGCCATCGCGTAGGCGGCCGTAAGCTTCAGCGGACCTCGGCCCACCGCACCGCCCTGTTCCGCAACATGTCGGCGTCGCTCATCAAGCATGAGCAGATCCTGACCACGACCGCCAAGGCGAAGGAACTTCGCCCCTATGTCGAGAAGCTGATCACGCTCGCCAAGAAGGGCGGCCTTTCGAACCGCCGCCTGGCGCATGCCCGTCTGCTCGACGATGCGCAGCTGGTGAAGCTGTTCGACGTCCTGGCGTCGCGCTACGCCGATCGCAACGGTGGCTATACCCGCATCATCAAGGCCGGCATCCGCGCCTCGGACGCATCGCCGATGGCGATCATCGAGTTCGTCGATCGCGACGTCAGCGCCAAGGGCCAGGATTCGGGCCCGGTGCAGACCGACGAGGATTACGATCAGGCCGCGTAAATTTAATTCCTCCCCGAGCTTGCTCGGGGAGGATCAGTTGAGAAAGGAGTCGCACCTGATACGGTGCGGCTCCTTTTTTCTTGTCCGGAAGCCCTTGATGCGTCGCGCCTTGCCGCTGATCTTGTCCCTTCTCGCCACTCCCGCCGCCGCTCAGACCAAGGCCCCCAGCATGATCTATCCCCAGACGACCCGTGGCGACACGGTGGACGAGCAGTTCGGCGTGAAGGTCGCCGATCCCTATCGCTGGCTCGAGAATGACGTGCGCACCGATACGGCGGTGGCCAAATGGGTCGCCGACGAGAATGCGGTGACCAACGCCTATCTCGCAAGCCTGCCGGGGCGCGACATCTTCGCTGCACGCATGAAGCAGCTGCTCGATTATGAGCGGTTCGGCGTGCCGGTGAAGAAGGGTGGGCGCTATTTCTACATGCGCAACAGCGGCCTGCAGAACCAGGCGGTGCTGTACGTCCGCGACTCCCTCGATGGTGCCGGCCGGGTCCTGATCGACCCGAATGCCTGGGCAAAGGACGGCGCGACCGCGCTGGGCGAATGGGTCCCGTCCGAGGATGGCACGCATATCCTCTATTCGGTGCAGGACGGCGGCACTGACTGGCGTACGGTGAAGATCCTCGACGTCGCGACCGGCGACATTGCCGCCGACACGGTCGAATGGGTCAAATTCTCCAACCTGTCCTGGGCGAAGGACGGCTCCGGCTTCTATTATTCGCGCTTCGCCGCCCCGGCGGAGGGCACCAGGTTCCAGGCGCTCAACGAGAACCAGCAGGTCTATTTCCACAAGCTCGGCGCGGCCCAGTCGGCCGACCGGCTGATCTACGCCACGCCCGCCGCGCCGAAGCGTGGACACAGCGCCCAGGTGACCGAGGACGGCAAATGGCTGGTCATCACCACCACCGAGGGCACCGACAATCGTTACGAGATCACCATCCTCGACCTGACCGATCCGGCAGCGACGCCGCGCACGATCGTGAAGGGACTGGAGAATGAATGGTCGCTCGCCGGCAATGTGGGCGCGACCTTCTACTGGACGACAGACAAGAATGCGCCGCGCCTGCGCATCGTCTCGATGGACGTGCGCCAGGCCGCGCCCGCGATCCATGAAGTGGTGCCGGAGGACAAGGCAGTGCTGGAGGGTGCCGGGATCGTCGGCGGCAAGCTGGTCGCCTCCTATCTGGTCGATGTGAAGTCGGAGCTGCGGCGCTACGCCCTGGACGGCACGCCTGACGGCGTCGTCGCGCTCCCCGGCATCGGCAGCGTTGCCGGCACCAGTGGTGCTGCGGACGATGACGAGCTGTTCTACGCCTTCACCAGTTTCGCGACGCCCACCACCATCTATCGCTACGACCTGAAGACAGGTGCCGCGACGCCCTGGGCCAAACCCAAGGTGGCGTTCGATCCCGGCCTGTATGACGTGTCACAGCGCTTCTACGCATCGAAGGACGGCACGAAGGTCCCGATGTTCATCGTCCGCCGCAAGGATTCGCCGGCCGGCCCGGCGCCGACGTTGCTCTACGCCTATGGCGGCTTCAACGTGTCGATGAACCCGGCCTTTTCCGCGACCCGGATCGCCTGGCTCGAGCAGGGCGGGGTGCTCGCGGTCGCCAATATCCGCGGCGGCGGCGAGTACGGCAAGGCATGGCACGATGGCGGACGCCTCGCGCACAAGCAGAATGTGTTCGACGACTTCATTGCGGCCGGCGAGGACCTGATCGCGCAGGGCGTGACCTCTAAGGGCAAGCTCGCCATCCAGGGCGGCTCGAACGGTGGCCTGCTGGTCGGCGCGGTGGTCAATCAGCGCCCCGATCTCTTCGCCGCGGCGCTGCCGCAGGTCGGCGTGATGGACATGCTGCGCTTCGATCGCTTCACGGCAGGCCGTTACTGGGTCGACGATTATGGCTATCCCTCGAAGGAAGCCGATTTCCGCGTGCTCCGCGCTTATTCGCCCTATCACAACATCAGGGACGGTCAGGATTACCCTGCGATCATGGTGACGACCGCCGACACCGACGACCGCGTCGTGCCCGGGCACAGCTTCAAATACACCGCCGCGCTCCAGGCCGCGCGGATCGGGCCCAAGCCCCATCTCATCCGCATCGAGACGCGCGCCGGCCATGGTTCCGGCAAACCGACCGACAAGGTGATCGCCGAGGCCGCCGACAGCTGGGCTTTCGCCGCGGCCTGGACCGGCATGACGGTGAAGGCGACGCGCTAAAGCGGGAAGCATTGCCTGTCCGCGGTCGCGTACGCCGCCTATCCCATCGCGCTTCCCCGGCGAAGGCCGGGGCCCAGTTGGGGGGGTGGTAGCGGATGCTGCGCGTCGTCACGAACGCCATTCCAACTGGACCCCGGCCTTCGCCGGGGAAGCAAAAAGGAGGACGCGGAGTTGCGTTTGCGCCACCTTCCGGTCGCTCGACGGCTTTCGCGTGTCCCATATTCGTTGCTGGCCGGCATCGAAGGTTTTGAATAAGAATTTGATATACAACGATTATTATCAAATCTAACGCCATCAGGCAGGAGATATGGGACATCCTTGGTGTCCCATATCTCCCGCATTTCTCGTCGGCAGTGATTCAACCATGATCCAGCATCTGGCATGTCACGCCTCGCCGGACCTGGATCGGCGCGCTCTTTCCGATTGTCGAACCATTGCCAGGCTGCAGCTTGGAGATGACGAGAGCGGCTAGAGTAGCTTGCATTAAATCGCGGCCACCAACACCCGTTCGTCCTGAGTAGCCATCGAGTAGCCGCGTAGCGGCGTATCGAGAGGGCGTATCGAAGGACAGGCTCCGCGCGACCACCTGTCCTTCAATACGGGCTCTCGATACGCCTTCGGCTGCTCCATCCCAAAGGATCAGATTTACCGCTCGCCGCTCTAGCGATCCGCTCCGATCATCTGCTCGTCGACCCAGATGCGCACGCTGTGCCGGTCGTGCGCGCCGTAAACGCGGATGATGGTGCCCGCCGGCGGCACGATCTCGCGGCCGAACGGCACGAACAGCGCGGCCCAGTTCGACATGGTCTCCGGCTTCGGCCGGTTCTCATAGCTGCTCTTCGCGTCGACCTTCAGGCGGATCCACTGGATCACGCCGTTGATGTAATTGCCGTCGGCGACCAGTTCGATGCTGCGCTGCTCGTGCGGCCAGGGGCCGCCGGTGGTGAAATCGAAATCGAACAGATCGGCGGGCTCGCCGCGCAGTTCGATTCCGCGATCGCCGACCTTCAGCCGCAGGGGGCGCTGCTCCAGCCGGTTGAACGGCCGCATGTCGAACCCGGCGACATCCTCCATCCCGTCGCGCCCATAGCCGTCCCAGTCGGCCAGCGAGACGACGATCTGCCCGGCCTCGGGGATCATCTTGCCGCCCGGCGCCAGCAGCCGCTCGACAGCGTCCGCCATGGTCGGCAGCACGTCCTCGGACAGCAGATTGTTGGACACGATTTCGGAGACGATCAGCGTCGCCTTGCCGCCGAGATCCTCGGGTCCGATCGCGGTCGATGGCGCCGACAGGATGCGCACCCGGTCGGCATAGCCGTTCAGCGCCACGATCTCGGTTGCGGCATCCGCAATCGCCGGGTTCATCTCGCAGCTCGTCACGGAGGCTGCCCCGGCCCGCGCGGCCATCATCGCGAGCAGTCCGGTCCCGGCGCCGATATCCAGCACGCGGCTCTCCGGCGTCACCGCACGCTTGATCGCTGCCTCGAACGCTCTGTTGCGGGCCTCGTCGAGCACCATGTAGAAATGCCATCCGGGCACGCCGCCCGCGATCAGCTCGCCGGTGCTGCTCGCGACATCGGCATCGTCGGGCGCGAGCGCCTGCGCCTCGCGCGCCAGTGCATAGACGCGCGGACCCAGGCCGATCCGGCTCGCGGTCATCGCCAGATCGGCGAGTTGCCGCCCGTCGCCCTGCGCCGCCGCCACTCGATCTTCGAACCCGGCTCGCGCCATATCGTCCAGCTTGCCGTCATCCGTCATCCGCGGCCCCTCGCACGTTGCGGGGCCGCTGTCCAAACAAGCGGTTCATCGACGGGACAGCACGACTCACCTATCGATACGTCATCGAATCGAAAGGGACGGGACATGACGATTTTCGGCAAGGCAGTCGCGGCCACCGCGCTGGTGGCGATGAGCCTCACTTCAGTTCCCGCCCAGGCGGAGCACCATGGTTCGCGGCATCGTGGCGATCACGACAAGATCGACGGTGGCGACGTGCTGCTCGGCGCGGTTCTCGCCGGCGGCCTGTTCGCGATCCTGTCGGGCGTCGGCAAGAAGAAGGCGGCCGAGGAAGTCGAGCCGACGCCCGTCATCGGGCCGGAGGAAGGCAACCGCACCGTCTCGGTCGCGCGCTCCGACGAGGAAGCCGCGGTCGACGCCTGCGTCTCCTCGGCCGAATCGGAAGGGCGCCGCTACGCCCGCGTCGCCAAGATCGACAAGGTGACGATCGTCGATGCGGTCGCGTCCGACTGGATCATCCGCGGCACGCTCGGCCTGCGCGAGGATTATCGCGACACGGCGTCCGAGCACCGCGACTTCACCTGCCGCGTCGGCGAGCGCGGCGTGGAGCAGGTCACGATCGACGGCCCGGCGGTCGCGGCGAACTAAACGCCGCGCTGCTGCCTTGGCGGGGCTTCCCCCCCGGGCCGCATCTGCTATCTGGCCGCATGACACAGCCCAGCGACTCGATCCTCATCGTCGATTTCGGCAGCCAGGTGACTCAGCTCATCGCCCGCCGCGTGCGTGAAGCGGGGGTCTATAGCGAGATTGCCCCCTTCAATTCCGCCGCCGAGGCCTTTGCCCGGATGCAGCCCAAGGGCGTGATCCTGTCGGGCAGCCCGGCCTCGGTGCTGGAAGAGGGCAGCCCGCGTATCCCGCAGGAGATCCTCGACAGCGGCTTGCCGATCATGGGCATCTGCTACGGCCAGCAGGTCCTGATGGCGCAGCTCGGCGGCACCGTCACCCTGGGCGACAGCGGCGAGTTCGGCAGCGCCGTGATCGAGGTGACCGACGCTTGCGCGCTGTTCGACGGCCTGTGGAGCGAGGGCGAGAACCACCAGGTCTGGATGAGCCATGGCGACAAGGTCACCGCGCTCGCCCCGGGCTTCCGTCCCGTCGCCGCGAGCAAGGGTGCGCCCTATGCGATCATCGCCGATGACGAGCGGCACTATTACGCGATGCAGTTCCACCCCGAGGTGGTCCACACGCCTGACGGCGCGAAGCTGATCGCGAATTTCGCTCGCCATGTCTGCGGCCTGTCCGGCGAATGGACCATGGCGGAATTCCGCGCCGCCAAGATCGCTGATATCCGCGCGCAGGTCGGCAAGGGCAAGGTGATCTGCGGCCTGTCCGGCGGCGTCGATTCGGCGGTGGCGGCGGTGCTGATCCATGAAGCGATCGGCGAGCAGCTGACCTGCGTGTTCGTCGATCACGGCCTGATGCGCTCGGGCGAGGCAGACCAGGTCGTCACCCTGTTCCGCAACCATTRCAACATCCCGCTGGTCCATGTGAACGCGGAGGCGCAGTTCCTCGGCGGTCTTGCCGGCCTCACTGATCCGGAAAAGAAGCGCAAGTTCATCGGCGGCGCGTTCATCGACCTGTTCGAGGAGGAAGCGCGCAAGATCGGCGGCGCGGATTTCCTCGCCCAGGGCACGCTCTATCCCGATGTGATCGAAAGCGTCAGCTTTACCGGCGGCCCTTCCGTGACGATCAAGAGCCACCACAATGTCGGCGGCCTGCCCGAACGCATGAACATGAAGCTGGTCGAGCCGCTGCGCGAACTGTTCAAGGACGAAGTCCGCGCGCTCGGCCGCGAGCTCGGCCTGCCGGAGATCTTCGTCGGGCGGCACCCGTTCCCCGGCCCCGGCCTCGCCATCCGCATCCCCGGCGAGGTCACCAAGGAACGCTGCGACATCTTGCGCAAGGCCGACGCCATCTATCTCGAGGAAATCCGCAACGCGGGCCTCTATGACGCGATCTGGCAGGCCTTTGCGGTGCTGCTGCCGGTGCGCAGCGTCGGCGTGATGGGCGACGGCCGCACCTATGACAATGTGCTGGCGCTCAGGGCGGTCACCTCGACCGACGGCATGACCGCGGTCGCCTTCCAGTTCCCCGGTGACTTCCTCCCCCGTGTCGCGACGCGCATCGTGAACGAAGTGAAGGGCATCAACCGCGTGACCTATGACTACACGTCGAAGCCGCCGGGCACGATCGAGTGGGAATGATTTAGGCCCCTCCAGAGGGGCCTGGGACTACGCCAGAATGCGACCTAAGCACCTGATTAAAAATCAGTTCTAAACAGAGACATTCGACGACAATCCGAGAGTAGCGCTCGGCATTGACGGGCGCGCTGACGGTGCCACCTGCTCTAGAACTCCCCAAAACCGCCGATACCGTCAGGGGTACGACAGCCCCTCTCGCGCGCGGTCCGCCGGCACACCGAGCATCGGACTTTCCAGGACGGGAACAAGACCATCGTCCTGTGACCGAGGCCGAGCATCCCGCTCCTTGGGCGCCGGTGTACCGCTGGTGCGTTAGCCTAGCCTGTTTTTGATGATCTCGCCGCTGCGCATGATCAGGTCCAGGTTGCGACCATTGGCGGTGAGGAGGCCTATGTCGGTCAATGGATCGCCGTCGACCACGATCAGGTCAGCGTACGCGCCGGGTCGAACACAGCCGAGTTTGCCTTCCTCCATGAGAATCTCCGCCCCCACCGACGTAGCCTGGCGCAGCATTTCGAGCGGCGTGAACACCTCGGCGCGCAACTCGAACTCGCGGCACTGCTGGTCGTAGGTGGGGCCCATCAGATCGGTGCCGTATCCCATTTTCACGCCGGCGTTGCGCATGTGGTCGAGCCCGGCGATGGCCATTTCATGCGCGACCTTGAACTTCTCCAGATTCTCCGGCGGCGTGCCGAGGCGAGCGCCGACCTCCATCGTCGCGAAGATCACCGCCATCGTCGGCACGACATAGGCGCCCTTTGTTGCGACATAGTCGGCGGTTCCGGCGTCGATCAGCGTGGCATGCTCGATACAGCGGACGCCATAGTCGATTGAACGACGGATCGCGCTGACGGGGTGGCAGTGCGAGGCGACATAGGTGCGCCGTTCCGTGCATTCCCTGACGATCGTGCGGATTTCGTCCTCGCAGAACTGGTTCATCCAGATCGGATCGGTGGGGGACATCACGCCGCCCGATCCCATGATCTTGATGCAATGGGCGCCGCGGCGCAGTTCCTCGCGCGTCGCCTTCAGGCACTCGTCGACGCCGTCAACGATCACGCCGGCAAAGTTCATCGATCCGCATGAGCAATAGCCATGCGTGTGCCGGGATTCGCCGGGCAAACGCATGTCGGCATGGCCGCCGGTCATCGACAGGACCTTGCCAGCGTAGAAGAATCTCGGGCTCCGGATCAGGCCGTCGGCAATCGCGGACGCGAGGCTGTAATCTCCGCCGCCGATATCCCGCACGGTCGTGAAGCCGCAGTCGAGCGCATGGCCGAGCATCCTGGCAGCATGCGCGGTGCGGTAGGGCGCGTCCCGCCGATCGACCACCTGCGTGTTGAGATCGGAAAAATAGGCATGGATATGCAGGTCGATCAGCCCGGGCATCAGGGTCTTGCCGTCGATGTCGATGCGATGCGCGTCCTCAGACTTGACGGGACGATCGGTTATTTCGCGGATCATGTCGTTTTCGATCACGACGGACATCCCCTCGGCACAATCCGCCGAGGCGCCATCGAAAATCCGCGCGTTCTCAAGGACGATCTGCGTCACGAGTGCTTCCTTCAGAGCCTGTCGACGGCAGCTTCGAGCCAACGGACAAACCCCTCCGCGGAGCTGCGAAAGACCGCCAGTTCATAGCAATCCGCCTCGTCGAGGCGCCGGATGACGACGTCCAGATACGCGATGGCGGTGAACGCGACGGAGCCGGCCGGGAATGCCGAGTCATCCAGATCGACGGACGCCCCGCGCTGCAACAATGTGCGCGCACCGGGCCCCTCGATCCGGAAGATGCGATAGGCGCTGCTTTGATCGGATACGCTGGCGACGCCGGCGAGACGCGTCTGCAAGTCACCGACCCAACCAGTAGTTTCCCCATCGCGCTCCCGGTGCGCCAGCCAGGTTCCCGGCCCGCTGCCGATCATCACCAGCGATCCGCAGTCGATCCACTTCGAGCCGAGCGGCAGATCGGCTGCCAGCACGTCGCTTATCATCGCCGCGCTTGCGCCACGACGCGCAAGGATCGCCGCCATGGAGAAGTCCCGCTTCTCCGTAATTCGTACGGCATCACCCACGGGCACGCGCTCCCCCGGCATCGAAGAACACGGGATCGCAGACCTCCGCTTCCACGGTCATGCTGCGCAAGGGATCGTGCGCGACGATCCGTTCGCCATGTCGGTCCCGTCCGCGTGCGAGAAGCGCAAGGGCGATGCCGTGGCCGAGCGTCGGCGAATGGGCGACTGAGGTGACATGCCCCTCGACACTCGCAGCCGTCGCGAGGTGCCCGGCTGGGATCAGGCGCGCGCCACTGACGAAAGCCTGGCTTCGATCGACAGGCATCAGTCCGACCAGCGCGGGGCGTTCGGGGTCCACAAGGGCAGGGCGGCCCGAAAGGGGGCGGCCGATATAGTCCTTCCTGGTGGACATCATCCGAGCCACGCCCAGATCCTTGGCCGTGGTTTGCCCGTTCAGCTCGGGGCCCGCCACATGTCCTTTCTCGATCCGCATCACACCGAGCGCCTCGGTGCCGTAGGGCGTGATGCCATGTCGCTCCCCCAACTCGAAAAGCCGGCGTATCAAGGCATCGCCCGCGTTTGCCGGCACGCAGAGTTCGTAGGCAAGCTCGCCGGAAAAAGAGAGCCGGAACAGTCGCGCCGCCATTCCTTCCCATAGGAGTTCCGCGGCTGCCATCGGCGGGAATGACTGGTTGGAGACGTCGAACCCGGGCAACATATCCGCTACCAGCGCGCGTGACGCGGGCCCGGCGATGGAGAAGCTCGCCCATTGCTCGGTCACCGAGATCACCTGGACGTCGAGCTCCGGCCACAGCACCTGCCGCGCATAGTCGATATGCTGCATGACCCGGCCGGCATTCACGGTCGTCGTCGTCAGATAATAGCGGTCCGTCGCAAAGCGGGTCGTCGTACCATCGTCGAAGACGAACCCGTCCTCGCGCAGCATCAGGCCGTAACGCGCGCGCCCGATGGCCAGGGTCGAGAAGGTGCCGGTGTACAGCCGGTCGAGAAGCGTTCCTGCATCGGGTCCGTGGATGTCGATCTTGCCAAGGGTCGAGACGTCGCAAACCCCAACGCCGGTCCTGGTCAGCCGTACCTCGCGATCGACCGTCTCGCGCCAGTTCTTGTCACCAGGCTTCGGAAACCACTGCGCGCGCTTCCACAAAGCCGCATCCGTGAAGACGGCGCCTTGTTCGGTCGCCCAGTGATGGCTGGGGGTAAGGCGCTCCGGCCTGAAATCGCGACCGCGGTGATGGCCCGCGAGCACACCGATGGCGACCGGCTGCCACGGAGGGCGGGACAAGATCGTGCCGGTCTCGGCCAGCGATCTGCCGGTCGCCCGGGCGAGAAGCGCATGGCCGTTGACGCCGCTGGTCTTTCCCTGATCGGTGGCCATGCCAAGCGTGGTGTACCGCTTCAGATGCTCGACGGAGGTGAAGCCTTCCTGGACGGCAAGGTCGAGATCCTTGTCGGTCACGTCGTTCTGAAAATCGACGAACGCCTTTCCGCGGCGCTCGGGGATGTACCATAGCGGCCGGGCGGAGCATGGATCGTCGCTCGCCGCCAGATTGGGCATTGCGGGAATTGTGCGGCCCAGCGCACGGGCTGCTTCGATGCCGCTCGACCAGCCGTCGCGCACGGCCTCGCCGAGCGAATATCGCCCGTTCGCGGCGCCGGCTACCCGGAGCCCCGGCGGCCCCTTTTCCAGCACGAACGTGTCCAGCGCTTCCGACCAGACCGGCCGCGAGCCCAGGTTCGAACCAAGCCCGATGGCCGGATTCCAGCCGCCCGCCATCGCCAGGAGATCGGTGCGGATTCGATGCCGCGTGTTACCGGCGTACAGATCGACCGAACGAAGCGGTGCGCCATGGGCATCGCCGATGCGTGCCCCGAGATAGGTGGGAACCTGTCGGGACACCAGCGCGCGCGCTGCCGCCGGAACCGCGTCGCGGGCATCCGCGATCGCCGCGATCTCGGCGCCGGCGGCGATCAGGTCGGCAGCCGTGCGCCAGCCGCTGTCCCCGGTCGTGAAAACCACCGCGCGCTTGCCCGGAAGCGCCGCGAAGCGGTTGATATAGGTCGATACCGCGGAGGCCAGCATAACGCCTGGCCGATCATTTCCCCCGAAGACGAGCGGCCGTTCGATGGCACCCGACGCGAGAACCGCTTCGCGCGTGACGATCTTCCACAGTCGCTGCCGGGGCTGACCGGCTTCCGGCCGCGCGCGGTGATCGGCCAGCCGTTCGACCGCGATATATTCCCGGCCGTCATAGGCGCCCACTATCGTGGTGCGATTGAGGATCCGGACGTTCGGCATCGCTTCGAGTTCACGGGCAGTCTCACCAGCCCATAAGCTGCCTGGCATGTCGGCGATCAGATGCTGCTCCGACAGCAGGCGGCCGCCAAGCTGAAAGTCCTCGTTTGCGAGGATCACGCGTATGCCGGATCGCGCCGCGGCCAGCGCGGCGGCCAGTCCTGCCGGTCCGCCGCCAATAACCAGCAGATCGCAAAAGCCATGCTCGCGATCATAATGATCGGGATCCGGAAGCGCGGAAAGTTGCCCAAGGCCAGCCGCGCGTCGGATCAACGGTTCGTAGACACGCTCCCAGAAGGCGGCCGGCCACATGAAGGTCTTGTAGTAGAATCCGGCGACCAGCAGCGGCGCGATCGCCTGGTTGAGCGCCAGCATATCGAAGCGGAGGCTGGGCCAGCGGTTCTGGCTTTTCGCCTGCAGGCCATCGAACAATTCGACCAGCGTCGCCCGGGTGTTGGGCTCGGCGAACGCCCCTTCACGCAGGGTCACCAGCGCGTTGGGCTCTTCCGAGCCGGCGGACAGCAATCCTCTCGGCCGGTGATATTTGAAAGACCGGCCTACCAGTTTCACGCCATTGGCCACCAATGCCGAAGCCAGCGTGTCGCCCGCGAAACCGGAAAGGTCGCGTCCGTCAAAGGTGAAGTTCAGGGCACGCGACCGATCCAGCTGCCCGCCATTGGGAAGACGGCTCACCAGCCGCATTCCCGTGCAAGAACGGACGATTCGATCTCGTGCGAGAGCGTATTGCGCCGCACCCTCAGCCACTGGCGGCAGCCGTGGAGATGATACCAATGCTCGTCCATCGACCCTGCGACGTTGTCGCGCAGATAGACATAATCCACGAACGCTTCGGTATCCGACGAGAGGGGTCGGCTTGGCCTGGCATCCCCTCGATAGACGAACTCGCCGGAATCGCGCGGGCCGCAATAAGGACAATCGATACGCATATCTTCGCCCGTCTCAGTGAAGGTTGGGTTGGGCGCCTTCGCCCTTTTCGTTGATGAGCGCGCCGGTCGCGAAGCGGTCGAGGCGATAGGCCGACGCCAGCGCGTGGGACGAACCGGTCGCGAGAAGATGGGCGAAGCACCACCCGCTCGCGGGCGTCGCCTTGAACCCGCCATAGCACCAGCCGGCATTCAGGAAGAGATTGGACACCGGCGTCGTATCGATGATCGGCGAACCGTCCATCGACATGTCCATGATTCCGCCCCAGCTGCGCAGAATGCGTGCGCGTCCGATCATCGGCATGAGCGCCATGCCGCTCTCGCAGACATCTTCCACGGTGGTCATCTGCCCGCGCTGGGCATAGCTGTTATAGCCGTCGAGATTGCCGCCGAATACCAGCCCGCCCTTGTCCGACTGGCTGATATAGAAGTGCCCGGCTCCATAGGTGATGACACCCGGAATGACGGGTTTGAGGCCTTCGGAGACGAAAGCCTGCAGCACATGGCTTTCGATCGGGAGCTTCAGGCCGGCCAGTGCGGCTACCCTCGAGCTGTTGCCGGCAACGGCAAGGCCGATGCGTCCGGCCCCGATCCGGCCGCGGCTTGTTTCCAGCGCGACTGCCGCGCCCGACGCGTCGCGTTCGACCCCGAGCACTTCGCACTCCTGGATGATATCGACTCCGAGCGCCGAAGCAGCCCTGGCATAGCCCCAGGCGACCGCGTCGTGGCGGACCGTTCCGCCGCGAGGCTGCAACAGGCCGCCCATGATGGGAAAACGCGCATTTTCGAAATCCAGGAACGGCGCCATTCGGCGGACCCGATCGCGATCGAGCAATTCCGCATCCACGCCGTGCAACCGCATCGCATTGCCGCGCCGGACGGCCTCGTCCCGCTGGGAATCATTGTGGAAGAGGTTCAGGACGCCGCGCTGGCTTACCATGACGTTGTAGTTCAGGTCCTGTTCGAGCTTTTCCCAAAGCCGGAGCGACCATTCGTAAAACGGGATATTGCCATCCAGCAGATAGTTGGACCGGATAATCGTCGTGTTTCGGCCAACATTGCCGCCGCCGATCCAGCCTTTTTCGAGCACCGCGATACGCTTGATGCCGTGGTTCTTCGCCAGATAATAAGCAGTGGCGAGACCGTGCCCGCCGCCACCCACCACGACGATGTCATACTCGGATTGGACGGGGCGGTCGGCCCAGACTCGGGTCCAGCCACGATGCCTGCCGAGGGACTGCGTTATCAGGCTCGACCAAGAATAGCGCATTTCCCTCCTCATCCCCGTTGGTTGCTTCTGACCCATCTTTGATCCTATCGACGAACCGGTGATGCACAGCAGCGACAAAGCCGGGTCCAGCGGCGACACTTTGGGTCAGCGAGATCGTCCGATGCGCGTGGGGTTTCTCTTGATCGAGGAATTCGCGCTGATGTCCTATGCGTCGCTCATCGAGCCGTTTCGCGCAGCAAATCGCCTGTCGGGACGCGCGCTATATGAGTGGTCGCATTATTCGATCGACGGCCAGGCCGTCCGGCCTTCGACGGACGTCGCCATGCAGGTCGACGGGATCGTCGACGGCACTCTGAATGTCGACATGCTGCTCGTCTGTGCCGGCGGCAATCCGGCGCTGTTCGACCATCGCCCCACCTTTGCCGTTCTTCGCCGGCTCGCCGCGCGCGGGGTCGTCGTCGGCGGTGTCTCTGGAGGGGCCTATCTGCTTGCTCGAGCGGGGATATTGGGCGGGCATCGCTGCACGATCCATTGGGAACATGAGCCCGCATTCATCGAAGAATTCCCGAACCTCGCGTTCGAGCGTGGTTTGTTCGTCATCGATAGGACCCGCATTACCTGTGCCGGCGGAACCGCCGGCCTCGATCTTGTCACGGAATTGATCGCCGACGCGCACGGCCCGGAACTGGCCCAGCTTGTCAGCGACTGGTTCATTCGAACCCAGAAACGACCTGCCGAGGGCGCGCAAAGGGCAGCCATCAGCCAGCGCTATCGGGTGTCGCATCCAGGACTGGTCACCGCCCTCGAAGCGATGGAAGCCCATATCGAAGAGCCGCTTGAACGCGATGCGCTGGCGTCGGTCGCGGGCCTTTCGCTGCGTCAACTCGAGAGGTTGTTCAAAACCCACATGCGCACCTCCATTCGGGAGCATTATCTGCGGATCAGGCTCGACAAGGCGATGCGGCTTCTGCGGGAGACGGATTTATCGAGAGTGATGATCGCCATTGCCTGCGGATTTACCAGCACCAGCCATTTCTCGCGCAGTTTCCGGAAGCGCTTCGCGATATCGCCCGGCAAAATACGCACTCAGCGCTAGCAGCTCGTATCGGCTAATCGTCGATGTCGCTAATGGGCGCACTTCTGTCGCCCGCAGTCACTCCGGCGCTCTTTGCGAATGTATCCATGATCCACCGGCCACTCGGGAAGAACCGAACACGGACACGGTAATCGGGGATCATACGCTCAGACATCGGCGCTCATATTGGGAGGGACGCAAATGACAAGGGGTTGCGAATATCTATCGCGGATGCGCAGTCGGCTCCTCCTCGGAGCGGCGGCAGCAATGCTCCTTCCCGCGGGCGCGCAGGCGCAGGAAGCGCCAGGCGTCGACCAGGCGGATGATATCATCGTGACGGCGCAGAAGCGGGAAGAACGCCTGCTCGACGTCCCGCTGGCGATCTCGGCCGTTACCGGCGAAGAAATCGCGCGGCGCGGGGCCGCCAGCTTGCAGGACCTTCAATATTCCATCCCCGGTCTGTCGATCGTCGAGCAGGGTCCCGGACAGCAGCGCATCCAGATACGCGGCGTGGCCAACTCCAACGGGTTGCCGACGTTCGGCCAATATATCGACGAGATGCCGATCAGCATCGATGATCAGACGCAGGCGCTCGACCTGCGCCTCATCGACATGAAGCAGGTCGAGGTGCTGCGCGGTCCGCAGGGCACGCTCTATGGCGAAGGCTCGATGGGCGGAACGATCCGCTACCTGACCGCGGATCCGGACCTGAACCAGATCGGCGGAAGTGTTGAAAGCCAGATTGGGTCGGTGAAGGGTGGCAACACCGCCTGGCGGGTCAACGGCGTCCTCAACCTGCCGCTGGCCAAGGACCAGCTCGGTGTGCGCCTCGTCGCGGGCTATGAACATACCGGCGGCTGGATCGACAGCACGCTCACCAGCAGGAAGGACGTGAACGACGCCACGATCTTCACCCTGCGTGGCAAGCTCCTGGCCAAATTCGCCGACAATCTGGAGCTGTCGATCCTGGCGCTCCATCAGGACCAGACGCAGGACTACCAGAATTTCGGCAAGGCCAGGAAAACCTCCTCCCGTGTCGCGGAACGGAACAATCCGAACTACGATCTCGTGAACGCCGTGGTCCACTGGGATCTCGGAGTGGCTTCTCTTACCAACAGCTTCGGATATCAGAACGCCCAGAACAATACGGTGACGGATCAGTCTTTCACCTATGTGCCGTTCGTGCCGATTCTGTGTGCCACCTGCAATGTTACCGGCATCGGTCTGGGATCGGTCTCGAATATCGACGTGGTGAGCGACGAGCTTCGGCTGACGTCCGCGCCGGGCGGCAGGTTCGACTGGACGGTCGGGGTCTACGGCCGGCAACTCGACCGAACGGGAACGTCGCGAACCGTCACGACGCCTGGCACGCTACCCCTCGACATTACCTCGATCACCGCGATCTTCAAATCCAAGGCCTGGGCGACGTTCGGCGAATTGACCTTCAATGCAACCGATGTGCTGACGATCACGGGCGGCCTTCGCTATTTCCATGAGACGCGGACGCTCGATACCGTAAACCGCAGCTTCGGTGCCAATACGAAGCTCTTCAATAGCGGCGACTTTTCCAGCTTAAACCCGCGCCTGAACATCAGCTACCATCTCTCGCCCACATCGATGGTCTATCTCAGCGGCGCCAAGGGCTTCCGCAGCGGCGGCTTCAACCTGTCGGTCACGGGCGGGCCGCCCAGCTATGATCCCGACAGACTGTGGACCTATGAGTTCGGCACCAAGCATCAATTGCTGGACGGTAGGCTGACACTGGAAGGGGCGGTCTACTATACCGACTGGACGGACGTTCAGAGCTCGTTCGTCCCCACCGGCGCTGCCTTCGGTTACATCACGAACGGCGGCGACGTGAACGGTTGGGGTACGGATATCTCGATGAGCGCGCGTCCCGTGAACGGGCTGACGCTCAGCGCAACCTATGGCTGGAACAACCTTGAATATAAGGGCACGACCGCTGAGCATCGGCCCGGCGACCCCGTCGATTATGCGGTGCGGGAGAGCTGGTCGGGATCGATCGACTATCGCCGTCCGGTGATCGGAGACGCGCAGGGTTTCGCCCGCCTGGACTATCAGCATGCGGGACGCTCCGCGTTGATCAATCGCAGTTCGGCATTAAACGTGGCGATCGGCTCACGCGACCTGCTCAATGCGCAACTCGGGGTGGATTTCGGGAAGTATGAGGTCTCGGTGTTCGCCAGCAATCTGCTGGACGTGAAAACGCCGATCATCCCGGGTCCGGTCGGCGCGATCCGCCAGGATATCGAGCCGGCGCCAAGGATCATCGGCGCGCGGTTCAAGGCCGGGTTCTGATAGGGATCGAGCGGTGGCGCACGCTCGCGCGATTGCGCACCACCGATTGCTGATGAAGTAAGGACTGGCCAATGCAACGATCATCCCTTCGGCAAGTATCGGATATCCGCGCATGGCTGGCCCTCGCGGTCATGGTTGCATCGATGCTGTATGCGATCGTGGACCGCCAGGTATTCGGACTGGTCGCCGCCGAGATGAGCAGCACGCTGCGCCTCAGCAACACGCAGCTCGGTCTCATCCAGGGCCTTGGCTTCGCGGCGTTTACCGTCATCGCCGCCTATCCCATCGCCTGGTTGGCCGACCGGTACGACCGGCGCTGGATACTCGCGGCCTGTATCCTCAGTTGGGCCCTTGGAACGGCCGCCTGCGGCCTCGCCGGAGGATTTTTGGGCTTGTTCGTCGCCTCCGCGGCGGTGGCGGTGTCCGAGGCTGGCATTGCGCCGATCTTCATGTCGATGTTGCCGGAACTGTTTCGCGGCAAGGCGCGAATAACCGCGACAATGATCTACTATATCGCCGTGTCGCTGAGCATGGCGGGCGGCCTCATCCTGATCGGCGCAATGCTTGCGCTGCTTGAGGCACTGAAGCCACTCCCCGCGCCATTGGGTGGGCTAGAAGACTGGCGCCTGGCCTTCCTGGTGGCTGCGGCGCCTTTCCCGGTCTTCGTGGCGATGGTGTTCCTGTTGCCGATTGGGCCGGTGCAGGGTGTCAGCGCGCGCGCAAGGCCGGTCGCGGCGCCCATCCTGCCTTTTCTGAAGGCCAACATGAAGTCGGTTGGCTTCGTCTTCGCCGGAATGACCTTCTTCGCGCTCGGGGTGACGAGCATTCTGGCATGGACACCGGTATCGCTCACGCGAATCTTCGGACTCAGTCCCGCTCATATCGGCATGGTCCTGGGCTCGGTCATCGCAGTGGCGAGCATCATTGGGGTCGTCGCCGGCAACTTCGTGTTGCGTCTGCTGCAGCGGCGACTTGGCTATCGCGCGGCCCCACGCGCCATCTGGGTGTCGCTGCTCGTTTCGCTTCCCTTGATCTGCCTGGTCCCCTTTGCGACGTCGCCTTGGCAGGTCTTTGCGTGCGTCGGCATTCAGGTCGTCGTTTCGACGATCGCCGGGGCCTCGAGCGTTACCCTGTTGCAGGATTTGGCGCCGCCCGAAGTTCGGGCGCGGATCATGGCGCTTCGCGCAATGACGAACGGGCCAGCGGTCGGGCTGGGCATCGCGGGATCCGCGTTCCTGGGAGACGTCATCAACGCTGGACCAAGGAGCCTGTTCTGGGGTGGCCTCTGCATAACCGTGCCGGCGTGGATTGCCTGCATCGTGCTGATGCGGCTTGTCGAGAAGCCCTTCGAGAGTACCGCTCGTGAGGGCACGGGAATGAATCACCCGCTCGACGTTTCAGCACCGGCCGCTCGAACGGAGGCATAGTCATGGAAGTGTCCGTACCCGATTGGCAACGGCCCGGCGCCCGATGCACCATGTGGATCGAACCCGCGGTGGCGATGCGCACGGCTGCGTTCGATTGGGACTATGAGGTCCAGGTCGCGTTGCCCACCAGCTATGGTGTCATGCCTGAAAAAAGCTATCCCGTGCTCTGGCTGACCGACGGGCCGTTCCTGCTCCATCTGGCGGTAGGCTTGCTCAACACCCTCGTGGTCGGTGGGTTGGCCCCCGAGATGATCATTGTCGGGGTCGGCTGCACCAGCGACGCAGGCGCGAGCGAGTTCGGCCGCCGGCGCTCGATCGACTTTGCGCCTCCCGGAAAGTCCATCCTGTTCGATGGGCCGGGTGGCGACTATTTCCGTAAGCTTGGCGTGCCCGAAGGTGGGGCGCAACAGGCCGACGATTTCCTGGCCTTCCTCGTCGACGAGGTCAGGCCTTCCTTGTCGCAGACATACCGCATGAGCGACGATCACGGCCTGTTGGGCCATTCCGGCGGGGGTATGTTCGCCAGCTATGCCCTGTTCGCGCGGCCCGGCGCGTTTCGCCGCTACATCATTGGCAGTCCGTCCAGCAACGCTGCGGACCGGGCGGCTTTCCGGCTCGAGACCGACTATGCCGCCGCCAACGAGGACCTGAAGGCAGACGTTTTTTTCGGCGCAGGGGAACTGGAGATCGGGAAGCTCAGCCTCGCCGCCTGGGGGATCGTCAGCGCGCCGGTCCTGATGGCCGAGACGCTGCTGCTGCGTCAGTATCCGTCGCTCAAGGTCACGACGCGGATCTTTCCCGGCAAGGACCATAGTTCCGTGATCGCCGACATCATCGCCGAAGGCGTCCGCGCCGTGTGGGCGGATACGCTGAATCCCGCGAAGTGACCTTGGAGACACTTGTTTACCCACCCGCCGAGGCGCGTCCGGAAGGGGTCGAATTCGGCATGGGGACGGTCCGGTATGCCGATCCGTTTCGCTGGCTGGAAGAATCGGATCGCGACGTGCTCGACTGGCAAAGCGCCCAGGACGCGCTTGCCCGCTCGCATCTCTCGGGTCTGCCAAGCTACCAGGCGTTCCTCGAAACGCTTCATGCAATGGGTGACAGCGAGGACATCGTCATTTTTCCCTTTGCCGGCGGTCACTATGTTCGCAGGTTCGTGCCCGAGGGGCAGGATCTTACCGTCGTCGAGCTTTCGGACTCGCCGGTCGGCCCGGGTCGGCGCGTCGTCGACCTGAACGCGATGCGTGCGGACGAACCGCTGCAGATGGCGGGATATGCGCTGTCGAACGACGGCAGGATGGCGGTCTTCGCGCATACTGCCGGCGGGCGCGAGAAGCCCATCGTTCAACTTGTCGAGGTCGAAACCGGGAGGATAGTTTCAGAAGGCCTGCCGAGCGAGCGACTCAGCACCTTCGTCTGGCTGCCGGACGACAGCGGTTTCTTCTACATGAGCATGGATCCGGCGGACATCGCAGCCGGAAAGACGCTGTATCGCGTGATGGTCGACAATCCAAAGCACGCGATGCTGGAACCTGTCGAACCCAGCCATTTCTACGTCCGGCCCGTCGTCGCCGCCGACAAGCGTCATGTCCTGCTTTTCGTCAACCATCTCGCCCCGAAACCTGAGTTCATCCTCGATACGCATGGCGACGGTAAATGGCGTCCTTTCCTGAAGGATGTGCCGGGCATTTTTCGCGGCGATATCGTGGGAGATCGCTTTTTCGCGATCACCGATGACGGCGCACCGCGCGGACGGATGCTGTCGATCCCGCTTGCCGCGCCTGCCCAGCGTGAGATGTGGAAGGAGATCATTCCACCATCCGCCGATGTCCTGGCGAATGTGCTCGCAGTCGGCGATCGCGCGGTCGTGCTCGATTATGTCGATACCTATTCGCGTCTTCGCGTCTTCGACAGGCATGGCGAACTGGAAGGCGAGATCGCGCTTCCGGGCAAAGGGCTCGTCAATTGCACGGGCAGCTATTTCTCCTTCTTCAACGTCACCAACACGATCTTGCGCGGCCAAGGCGAGCGGATCGATTTCCTGTTCGCGACGCCGTCCGTGGCGCCGGCGCTGTATTCGGCGAATGTCAGGACCCGCGAGCTCACCCAGATCAGCAAGCCGGAACGAACGCTCGACGCGCAGGTGGTCGATCGCAAGGCGGTCAGCCAGGACGGCGCCGAGGTCATCTACCACGTCATCGCGCGCAGCGACCTCGACCTGTCGAAGCCGCATCCGACGATCGTCACTGGCTATGGCGGCTATAATGTGGCCGTACTCCCAGGCTGGTTCGGGAACCGGTGGGCCGCCTGGGTCGAGGCTGGCGGCATATTCGTCCTCAGCCATTTGCGCGGCGGTGGCGAGTTCGGATCGGCCTGGTGGGAGGAGGGCCGCCTCCAGCACAAGCAGAACACGTTCAATGATCTGTATGCCATAGCGGAGGATCTGATCGCCCAGGGCATCACGACGCCGTCGCAGCTCGGTGTCACCGGCGGATCCAATGGCGGGGTGATGGCTGCGGTGGCCGCTGTCCAGCGGCCGGATCTGTTCCGCGCCAGCTCCCCCGAGGCGCCGATCACTGACGCGCTGGCGCGGTATCGCGATCCGTTCACGATGGCCGCGACGCTCGACTATGGCGACCCGTCGGACCCTGGAATGGCGCAGATCCTCTACGGCTGGTCGCCCTATCAGAATGTGGAGGATGGCACACACTATCCCGCGATGCTGATCGATTGCGGCGCGAACGATCCGCGCTGTCCCCCATGGCATGGACGCAAGCTCGCGGCGCGGATGCAGCAGGCGAGCGCGGGCGCGCTCCCGGTCCTGTTGCGGGTGCGCAGCGGCGCCGGGCACGGCGCCATCGGCAGGGAGGATCAGACGCGTCAATCCGCCGAAGTCCTCGCGTTTTTCGCCGAGTATCTGGGCCTGTCCCAAAGGAGTTAAGGATCATGTTCGACCAGGATGAAATCGCGCGGCTTTGCAAGGCCGCGGTGGCCGGCCGGAAGCAAAAGGCATCGGGCCGGAACGGGATCGTGGTCTCGTCGCACCCGATCGTCTCGCAGGTCGCGCTGAACATTCTCGGGGACGGCGGCAACGCCGTCGATGCGGCTCTCGCGGCTGCGCTCGCGCAGACCGTCGTCGAGCCGCATATGACGACGGCGTTCGGGGTGCTGAGCATGATGCATTACGACGCGGCGACGGGCGCGACCCAATATGTCAACGGCTCGATGAACGCGCCGCTTGCGGGCTTGCCCGGCTTCTCGGCTGCCGACGTGGCCACCGGAAGGAGCGTTGCGGTCCCCGGCTTCTGGTCGGCCTGGGAAGCGTCGCGCGCGCGCTTCGCCAGCAAGTCGCGGGAGGCGTTGGCCGCGCCCGCCATCGAACTCGCCCGCAACGGGTTCCCGATCTATCCGGTCCTGTACGGCATGATGTTCGAGGCGGCGCCCAAGATCGGGCTGAGCGACGAAGGCCGGAATATCTATTTCCGCGACAAGGTGATCCGCGGCCCCGGCGAGCCGCTGGTCAACCACGCGCTCGCCGACACGCTGGAGCGGATGGCCGCGGACGGCGTCGACTATTTCTACCGCTCGGCCTTCACCGAGAAGGTGGTCGAGACGGTCAGGCGCGCCGGCGGCGTCCTGACGATTGAGGATTTCGATCGCTACGAGACGCGCTGGATGGAACCTGCCTGGGGCAGCTATCACGGGTACAAGATCGCCGGCTCGCCTCCGCCCGACACGGGCGGCACGCACATCATCGAGATCCTGAATCTGGTGGAGCAGATTCCGCTCAGGGAGTGGGGCATGCCCACCGAGAGCGCGGACTCCATGTACTGGCTGGCGCGCTTCTGCCTGGAAGTGTTCTCCGAGGGCGCAGCGCAAGGTGATCCCAACAGTTGGCCGCTCCCGATGGAGACCATCCTCTCCAAGGACTATGCCGCGATGCGCTTCGAGCTGATGAAGATGCGCGATCCCAAGGGCGTGGATTCGGCGAAGAAGGCGTATCCGGGTTCGAACCATCTGACCGTGGTCGATCGCGAGGGTAATATCGCCACGGTACTGCATTCGGTGATGTCGCACGGCTGGTCGAACGGGCTGATCGTGGACGGCATGAACCTGTGGGCCGGGGGCGTGCATTTCTTCCGCAACATGCCCAAGCCAGGCGATCGCGGGACATGCTATGTCGCGCCGCACATCATCTTCGACGCGGACGACAGGCCGGTGCTGGCGGCAGGGTCGCCAAGCGTCGGCCTGATCCAGAACTGCGTCACCAACGCGCTCAATATCCTGGATTTCGGCATGGACATCGAAACCTCGGTCCATCAACCCCGCATCGGCGGACCGACCTACACCAGCGACAGCCTGGCACCGGACGCGTTCTTCCTGGAGCTGGATTGCGGCACCCCGGAAATCCAGGCGGAGGTCAGGAAACGCGGGCTGAAGACCGAGCTGGTCAACCCCTGGAACTATCACAGCGGCAGCTACGAAGGCGTCCATCTTGCCGCGGACGGGCTCGCCAGCGCCTGTGCGGATCCGCGCCGCACCGGGGTTGCCCTGGCGGCGTGAGCCGCATGCCACCCCGCAATGCTGGCCGTTTATAGGAGAGTGAAGATGGGTATCAACGCCGCCCTGGCCGAACTGGCCGCGCGCTATTGGACGTTTCAATGCGAGGAGTTCCCGATCAACGCGATCGCGGCGGGCATGGCGACCGAAGCCACGCAGTTGATGCACGAGGCGCCGATCGACCATGAACGGCGCGCTGACTGGGCTCGGAAGGCCCTTGCCGAGCTTGCGGCGATCGAGACGGCATCGCTGGGAGTCGAGGATCGGGCGACGCATCTGCTGCTCGGCCATGAGCTTCGCCTTCTGGTCGAGCTGGTCGAAAGCGGGGCGCATCTGCGCCCGGCCATCTATCCGCTCGGTCCGGAGTTCACGCTGATCTACTGGGCCAATGCCACCGCCTTGGCCACCGCAGCCGATGCGCGGCTGTATCTGGCGCGGCTCGCCGCAACACCGGCGTCGTTCGCGACCTTTCAGGAGGCGCTGACCCAGGGCGTAGCGCAAGGAATGTCCTACCCCCGTCTCGTGGTGGAGCGCGCCATCGCGCAGGTCCGCGGCCAGATGGCGGCCGACCTGGAGGCGAATCCCTTTTATGGTCCGCTCGGGCGCATCGCGGGCAGGGGTGGCGTGATGGCGGATCTGGCAGGCGAGGGGCGTGCATTGGTGGAGGACGTGGTCCGCCCGGCATTCCTCGACTATGCCGACTTTCTCGAAGAGACGCTGCTGCCGGCGTCACGCGACAGCATTTCAGGCGCTGACGACGTGGATGGAGAGCGCTTCTATCGGTACAATATCAACCAATATACCACGATCGATCTGCCGCCGGCGGACATCCACGCGACCGGGCTTGCGGAAGTCGAGCGTCTCAAAGGCGAGATGCTGGCCGTCGCGACCGATGCAGGTTTTCCCGACGACCTCGAAGGTTTTCGTCACCGCCTGCAGACCGACAACCGGCAATTTGCCGAAAGCGCGGAGGCATTGCGCGAGCAGATCGAGATCCTGTCGAAACGCATCGATGCGCGGATTCCCGAATTCTTCGGGCGGATACCCCGCATCAGTTATGGCGTGAGCAGCATTCCGCTAGCCGTCGCCGAACGCATGCCGCCGGCCTATGCCCAACCCAATCCGGCCGATGGCAGCGCGGCGGGTGTCCACTGGATCACCTCGATTCCCGGCAAGTGCCCGCGCTACATGCATCTGCCCTTGGCGCTGCACGAGGCCTGGCCCGGCCATCTGATGCATCTCGCGCTGATCCAGGAGATGGATCAGCTCCCCGACTTTCGCCGCTACGGCGCGATGAAATATGCCGCCTGTCTCGAAGGCTGGGCGCTATATTGCGAAGCATTGGGCGAAGAGATGGGTTTCTACGACACGCCGGAGAAGCGGTACGGCCGCCTCGAGATGGAGATGTGGCGCGCGGTGCGGTTGGTGCTGGACACTGGTATTCATTCCAGGGGATGGGGCCGCGATCAGGCGATTTCCTTCTTCCGGGAGAATATGGCGATGCCGCTGGAGACGCTGACGGCCGAGGTCGACCGTTATATTGGTTTGCCCGGGCAGGCGCTCGCCTATCAACTCGGCAATCTCAAGTTTCGCGAACTTCGGGCTCGCGCCGAGACGGCTCTCGGTGACGATTTCCGGATCCGCGATTTTCACGACGCGTTGATGGCGGCCGGTGCCGTGACGCTACCGGTGCTCGAAATCCTGATCGACGACTGGATTGCTCACGCGAAGGTCGCGGTGGCTGCATGACGGCCAATGATTTCTATCCCATCGGCACGGCCGGGCGGCCCTGGGGCGAGCAGGAACGTGCCCAGTGGCGGGCTCGGCAAACGCGTCGGCGCAGCTATGACGACGATGTCGTGGCGCGCATCGAAGCCGTTGCGGATCGCTTCGAGAAGATCGCCTATCGGCAGCTCGACTATGCGGAAGACAGATACACCCTGTATGCGTTGCACAGTCGCCAGATAGATCCCGCGTTACCCACTGCTTTGGTAACGGGTGGGGTCCATGGTTATGAAACCAGCGGCGTTCTGGGCGTATTCGAATTTCTCGAGCACCACGCCAGCGCGTATTCCGGCCGCGTCAATCTGCTGGTGATCCCCTGCGTCAGTCCCTGGGGCTATGAACGCATCAACCGCTGGAACTATGACGCTATCGATCCGAACCGGAACTTTCGAAGGGGAGGGCCATCGCGAGAAGCGACGGCGTTGATCGACCTCGTGAACACGACGGCGGACCACTATCTTCTGCACATCGATCTGCACGAAACGACGGATAGCGATGAAAGCGAGTTCCGACCCGCGCTGAGTGCGCGCGACGGCAAGACGTTCGAAGCCGAGGCGATACCCGATGGATTCTATCTGGTCGCCGACACCGCCGAACCGCAACTCGCCTTTCAACACGCGATCATTGCCGCCGTCGAGGAGATCACGCGGATAGCGCCGCCGGATGGGGAAGGGAAGATCATCGGCTCGCCCGTCATCGCGCACGGCGTAATCGCCTATCCCGTGGCTGAACTCTGTCTTTGCACATCCATCACCGAAGCCCGCTTCACGTCGACGACCGAAGTTTACCCGGATGCCCCGGGCATGACAGCTGAGACGTGTGTGGAGGCGCAGGTCGCGGCGATATGCGCGGCCCTGGATTTCGCCCTGGCTCACGACGCCAAAAGCGTAGCGACGGATTATCGGCCATGACGCTGCCCGCGATAAGCCCGGTTGCAACGCGCATGCCGCCTTCTTCGTCATTTCTGGCCGCGATTGCGGTGCGGTTCGGGGAGGACGCGCTTCTCTCCGAGAGCGTGCGCCGTCAGTATGGGCGGAGCGAGGCGCATTTCGCGGAGGCGCTGCCCGACGTCGTCATTGTGGCGCGGACCACCGGGGATGTCGTCGACTGCGTAAAGCTCTGCGCTGAGCATGCCGTGCCGGTAACCGCGTTCGGCGCGGGCACCTCGATCGAGGGCAACGCGCTTCCCGTCCACGGCGGTGTTTCGATCGACCTGTCGCGGATGAACCGCATCGTCGCCGTTAACGCGGAGGATTTCGACTGCACGGTCGAAGCCGGCGTGCGCCGCGAGGAGCTTAACGCCCACCTGCGTGACACCGGTCTGTTCTTCCCGATCGATCCCGGGGCCAATGCGACGATCGGGGGAATGGCCGCTACGCGGGCCAGCGGCACCAACGCTGTCCGTTATGGCACCATGCGCGAGGCAGTGCTGTCGCTCACCGTCGTCACCGCGGACGGCAAGGTCATCCGGACCGCGCGTCGTGCCCGCAAGTCCGCGGCGGGATATGACCTCACCCGTCTCTTCGTGGGGTCGGAAGGTACGCTCGGCATCATCACGGAAGTGACGCTGAGGCTTCATCCCGTCCCGGAGACCATCTCGGCGGCGGTGTGCGGTTTCGCCACGTTGCAGGGCGCGGTCGATACCGTGGTCCAGTCGATCCAGAGCGGCGTGCCGCTTGCTCGCGTCGAACTGCTGGACGATCGGCAGATCGCGGCGGTGAACGCCTGGTCGAAGCTCGGGTTGCCCGAAGTCACGACGTTGTTCTTCGAGTTCCACGGCTCGCCGGGCGGCGTGGCCGAGCAGGTCGAGATCGTGCGCGGCCTCGCGGCAGCGAATGGCGGCGGCGCATTCGCATTCTCCGACCGGCCGGAAGAGCGCGCCCGGCTCTGGAAGGCGCGTCACGAGGCCTATTATGCGGCGATCAACGTCCGGTCCAACGCCGTGGGATGGACGACGGATGTATGCGTGCCGATCAGCCGGCTGCCCGACTGCATCCTGGCGACACGGGCCGATCTCGACGCCTGCCCTGTGCCGGCGACGATCCTGGGTCATGTGGGAGATGGCAATTTCCACGTCATCTTCTCGATCGACCCGAATGAGCCGGGAGAGTTCGCGGAGGTCGAAGCCGTCAATCGACGTCTCGTCGAGCGCGCCCTGGTCATGGACGGCACATGCACCGGCGAGCACGGGATAGGGCTCGGCAAGCAGGATTGGCTCGTGGCGGAGCTTGGCGACGCCGTCGATCTGATGCGTGTGTTGAAACGCGCCCTTGATCCGAAAAACCTGATGAATCCAGGCAAAATCTTCAGTCTCTAGGCGCCGCCACCGGACGGAGAAGGTTTTGCCGTGTTGGTCACCATCGGTCAAAACTAGATCGCCCGCGCGGTCGTCCCGATCGTCGCGATTGGCGCATAACGTCTTTATTCCGGGCAGCCCTGGGCGCCACACCGGGTTCCGTCAAAGCTCAGGTTGCCCGTCCCCAAAAAAGAGTAGGTTCTTAATTCATATCAGGACATCTCTCTCGATCCGAGCGTTCGGCTGAAGGGCAGTGATCCGGCTTGCCGTTTGATAATGGGGTAGACGACTGGAGGCACTGGTCCCTCGTGCGGCGTCGCCAGTTGGGCGATGTTGTCCGCATCGGCGTGGGTGCACCGCTGGTTGTGCCGGACATAGTCGAGCCAGGTCGCTACATGATAGCGCTCGACCCATAAAAGCGGATCGCCGAGATCACGCAGCGATGCCCAGTGCCGCGCCATCGCGAGGGCGCATACGGCCGCGCTCGCCCATCACCCTGAGGAATGTGACGATATCTTTCTGCGCAATGCAATATTCGATGGGGACCGCTGTTTCAGGCTCCGTCCAGCGGTCAGCGGATCAAGGTTGAGATCACTTCCTAAGGCGCCAAGCGGCGTGCGAATGTGGCTGAAGGCCAAAAAATTTTTTCGGCTAAATTATTCAATAAAATCAAAGCCAAAGTATTTTGTCGGTCTTGTTCGCGGCGGTGATGTGCACGATATTAATTTTCTTTCGGTATTTCAACGCATTACGCCGAACGGAATAATCGAGTGGGAATGATTTCATTCAGGGACTGAAGGGTTTCGGGTCTTTCAGAGGCCGCTCGTGCAGCCACCCGCCGTCGCTCAGCCAATCGGCCAGCCGGTCCGGCCAGTGCAGGATCGACAGGCTCTCGGAATGGGCGGCGATGTTGAAACCGTGGTCCATGTCGGCGAACATATGCACCTCCGCGGACACGCCGGCTTTGCGAAGCTGGCCGTAGAGCGTCATGGCAGGCTCGGCGCAGCATTGGTCCAGTGAGCCGGCGGTGATGAAGGCCGGCGGGGCGCCCGCCGCTGCGCGGGCGGGGATGCCCAAGGGTCCCGGATAGACCAGCACCTGGAAATCGGGTCGGGCGCTGACCGCGTCGAGTGGATCGGCCGAGGGCGGCTGGAGTGGCTCCGGATTGTCGGCGACCAGCGAGACGAGTTCGCCGCCGGCCGAAAAGCCCATCACCCCGATGCGGCGGGGATCCACGCCGTACTGAGCGGCGTTGGCACGCACCCAGCGGATCGCCCGGCGCAGGTCGGCGGCGGCGTCGCGCTCGATCGCATAGGTCGATCCCGCCTCACGCGCGAGGCGGTACTTCAGGACGAAGGTCGTGACGCCGTAGCGGTTGAGGGCCTTGGCCGGGCCGACGCCCTCATTGACGAAGACCAGCATGCGATGCCCACCGCCGGGCACGACGATGATCGCCGCGCCATTGGCATGACGCGGGTCGGCGGGAAACACGGTCAGGGACGGGCTGTGGACGCTTCGCACATAGGTGTTCTCGACGATCTCCGGGTCGCTCGACCGCTGCTCGGAGCCTGGCGCGCCGCCTGGCCATAACGAAACCGTCGCCGGCCCGCTGGCCACTGCGGACGGCGTTTCTGCCGGGGCCGTGGACGGCACGGCAATCAACAGCGCAAAGACGGAGACGGCACTGACGAGCATGGTGGACTCTCCCGAGCAGCGCATGCGGCTCGCATTGCGATCCAGCCTCCAGATTTCAGCGCTCATTCCAACCGCGACCATAGTCGGTGTCCGGGCTTTACCCCGCCTGGCGCTTGAGCGTCGCGAGCGGTCGCGGCCCAGCTATTGAGTCCGAACGTCCCGAGGCTACCCGAAAGCAGGGGGGTCGCGACGATCTGGCGCTTCGCTCATTCGGGCTTGCCGACATGGCTGTACGGGTCGGTCTGGCCGGCGAGCCAGGGGTCCTTGGTCGCCGCCCGGCGCGCCCGCAGGCGCTCGGCGAGCTGTGCCCGCACCGAGGCGTAGCCAGGATCGTTCGCGACGTTCGTCAGTTCGTCCGGATCACGCTTCAGATCGTACAGTTCTTCGGCCGGCCTTTTCAGATACGACGCCTGGGTACGCTTACCCAGCCTGATCGACGGGTCGGCAACGATCGCGCGCCAGCTCGGCGATCCGGCGACATCGCCCGCGATCGGGTAATCGAGCGGGTGCGCGAGATTGAGGATATAGCTGTGATCGTGCGTGCGGATCGCGCGCATGGGATAATATTGATTGATCTCGTGAAAATCATGGCTGGCGAACACCGCGTCGCGCGCCGCATCGCCCGGCTTGCCGAGCAGCGGCAGCAGCGACTGGCCGGAGAGTTCGTAGCCGGGCCCTTGCGCACCGGTCCAGGCGAGGATGGTCGGCGCGATATCGACCCAGCTCACCATCGCATCGTTGACCGAAGCGTCCGTGCCGGGCGCGCGGACGATCAGCGGCAGATGGAGGCCCGGATCGTAAAGATTGGTCTTGGCGCCAGGGAAGGGGCGGCCATTGTCGCTCAGAAAGATCACCAGCGTATCGTCGGCGCGGCCCATCGCGGCGAGATCGTCGAGCAGCATGCCGATGCCGCTGTCGAGACGGCTGACCGACTCGTAATAGGCCGCCAGATCCTGCCGGACCGCGGGAAGATCGGGCAGATGTGACGGGATCGGAACCCGGCCCGGATCGTATCTGACCGGCTTCACATCCGGCCAGGGACGATCGTTGCCGTAATCCACCGCGGCACGATGCGGGTCGCTATAGCCGATGGTCACGAAGAACGGCCGGTCGTCGCTCGAGCGGATGAAGCTCGCCGCGGCGACCGACAATTCGTGTACGTCGCGGATGCCGCCGCGTTCCGGAACCAGTTCCGCCTCATAGGGGAAGGCGGCGTCCGGGCCGACATGCTTCTTGCCGACCAGGGCGGTGGCATAGCCGGCACGGCTCAGCATCGCCGGCAGCGTCTCGATGCCCGGCAACAGCGACTGGTGATGCACATCATGCTCCAGACCGTACATGCCGTTCTGATGCGTATAGAGGCCGGTATAGATCGACGCCCGGCTGGGGCTGCAGGACGATACCGTGGCATAGCCCTGTGAAAAGCGTGTCCCTTCGCGCGCGAGCCGGTCGATGCGAGGCGTCTTGATGTCGACGCCGAAGCAGCCGACATCCAACCCTTGGTCGTCGGAGATCAGCAGCAACACGTTGCGCCTGGAGGGCGCGGCAACCGTCGCGCGCAGCGGTGCCGCGGAAATCACGGCGGCGCCTGCGATCGCCTTCAGGACATTGCGACGATCCACCAGCGTCTCCGTCTCGAGGAGGAAGCGAGAGCTGAGCCCGCTTCCGGCGCGCGGCCGGAGGCGGGCCCGGTCAGGTCAGAATTTCACCGCCGCGCTGAAGCGGAACGAGCGGCCGAGGATCGGACGCGCCAGCACCACGCCGGAGCCCTGCGAGCCGATGACACGCGGGTTGCCCTCGGTCAGGCCGAACTCGTTGGTGAGGTTGTTGGCCGTCACCTGCAAGGTCACGCGGTTCATCACTTCGACCGACACACCGGCATCGAGCTGATAATAATGCGGCAACAACTGCTTGTTGTCGGGATCCGAGAAGCGGTCGCCGGTATATTGCACCGTCGCATACAGCGACGGCTTCAGCCCGGCGACGTTCACGTCGACCGCCGGCGTCACGCGCCAGGCCCAGCGCGGCTGGCGTTGCACCATGTTGCCGGTGTCGTCGTTGAGACCGTTGTTGGAGAAAAAGTCCTGATAGGTGCCGTCCAGATAGGTGCCCGATGCGGAAACGCTGAACCATTGTACCGGACGCACGATGCCTTCGAGCTCGACGCCGGTGGCCTTGGCGCCACCGATTGAGCTTGTCGGCACGTTGTTGACGATCCCCGTCGTGGCCAGCCCATCGAACTTGTTGTGGAACACCGTCAGGTACAGGTTGAGCATCTGGCTGGAGAATTTGATGCCGCCCTCATAGGTATCGACCTTGGCGGTGACGGCCGTGGCGGTGTGGTTGGCGATCTGGGCCGCCGTCAGCCCGCGAAGATTGTCGAATTGCGGGAAGCTGTGCCCGCGGCTGTAGCGCGCGAACACGCCGAGACTGCGGGAGAAATCGTAATTGGCGCCTGCCGTCCAGGACCATTGCGAGTCGCTATAGTCGATGATCTGCGGCGCCACCGCCAGCACGTTCGAGGCATTGTCGTATAGCGTGTTCAGATTGCCATCGACATTGATGGTGCCGCCCGGCGTACGGACCTGGCCGCTCACCTCGTGGCGCTGCCAGCGGAGGCCGCCATCGACGCGCAGTTCCGGCGTGATCTGGAACTCGTCCACCGCGTAGAAGGCGTAATCGTTGCCGGTGTAGCTGCCGTCCACGAGAAAGCCCTGGCCACCGCTGAGGCCGGTAGCGCTCGACGCGACCCGACCGTCGGCGAGCGTCAGGCTGAGCAGGCGGGCATTGGGCGTGGCCGTCAGCAGGACATTGTTGCCAAGCGCCCAATTATCGCGCGTCGTGTAGTTGGCGTAGTAGAACCCGCCGGTCAGCGTGTTGCCCCCGCTCTTCCATTCGAGCGCGGAATCGGTGACGAACGACGAGATCTTCTTCTTAACGCTCCACACGCCGGCCTGCATCACCTGCGTGCTGGCGCCGGTCGAGACTGTGCCGCCACCGTTGGCGTAGGTCAGCGAGCCGACAGTCGAGCCAGTGCCGCCCAACGTCGCCGCCATTGCCGCCGCGGTCGTAGGCGCCGCCACGGGCACGAGGCCGTTGGTGTCGGCGTTGCCGCCAAGATAGGCGGTACGCTCGCGCACGCGCAGTCCGTCCGCGATCTCATATTCGAAATTGATGCCGGTGTTGAAAACCTTGGCGCCGCGGCCCTGCGACAGATCGATGCGGCGGCCTGCCACGTTGGTGACGACCTTCGTCTCCGGGCCGATCAGGCTGTTGCTGTTGCCGGTGAAGCCCGGATACTGGCTGATCTCGCTCCCGTTCTGCACGACCGGGATCGTCAGCAGCCACTGGCCGTGATCGTTGAGATAACGGCCATAGATCTCGACCGAGCCGCGGCCATCGAAATCATGATGGATATTGGCGGTGATCTGACCGCCTTTTTCCGCATCGAAGCGCGGATCGCGGATGCCGTGGCCCTGCGCATAATAGCCCCCCACCATGAAGCTGGTGTCGCCGCCGAGCGGTCCCGAGACCCAGGCGTCTCCGCGCTTGTCGCCGTAATCGGTGATGGAGAATTTCGCGAAGCCCTTCAGCGTATCGCCGCCGATGCGCGGCACGACGTTGACGGTCAGACCCGGCTGTCCCGCCGAGAAGAGCGACCCGGTGCCGCCCCGCACGGCCTCGACGCGCTCGACCGTTTCGTCGAGGCGGATGAGCTGCGAGTTTTCGAGGAACGACAATGTCGCTGGTGGGAAGATCGGCACGCCCGCCACCTGGAACGTCACGAACTGCGCGTCGCCGCCCGCCGGATAGCCGCGGACGAAGATGTTCGCGCCATTCTGGCCACCCGAGCTCTCGGTCATCACGCCCGGAACGGTGCGCAGCAGGTCCGCCGTGCTCGTCGGCGCGGCGCGCGTGATCGCAGCGTTGCTGAGCGTGGTGACGGCAAAGGCAGCGTCCTGGCGCCGCGTACCGGCGCCGGCGGTACCGACGACGACGATGTCCTGCTGTTCCGGTTCATCCGCCGGCTGCGCTGCCGTGTCCGCGGGCACGGCGGGCGCCGACTGAGCGTGAGCGATTTGGGCGGAAAGCGCGAGCGGTGCTGCGCTGAGCATATAGAGAGCGGTGCGGATCATGAATCCTCCCCTTGCGGATAAACCGGCATGATTGCCTTGGCAGGGGTGCTTGCTAAATCGTTATGAAATGCATTTCAAGAGCGCAGTGCAAGGAGATGTTGCAGGCTTGCCACACCCTCCTGCGCTCGCCTACGGTCTTACCCCATGAGTGATGATCTGCCGAGAATGCCGGGGCGCGCCGCGCGCGCCGCACGCCCGACGATGCAGGACATTGCACGACTCGCCAATGTGTCGATGCCGACCGTCTCGCGCGTCCTCAGCGACAGCCCGCTCGTCACCGAAGAAACCCGCGCGCGCGTGCTCCAGGTAGCGCGAGAGCAGGGGTATGTCGTCAACCGCAACGCGCAGAAGCTGCGCCACGCGCGTACCGGCACCGTCGCGGTGATGCTCGATTTCGCCTCGCACCGGCACGGCGCGATCGGCGATCCCTTTATCTTCGAGCTACTTGCGGGCGTTTCCGAAGCGCTGTCGATCCGCGACCAGGAGTTGCTGCTGTCGCCGCCCGGCCTCGATGACGCACGCGCCTTCGAGGATTTTTTCCGCGCCCGCGGCGCCGACGGTTTCATCATCCTCGGTCAGGGAACGCGCGACGCCATGCTGCGGACGATGGCGCAGCGTGGCGTGCCGATGGTCGTATGGGGGGCGGTGCGTAAGGACTCGGGCTATTGCGCGGTGGGGAGCGACAACATTCGTGGCGGCCGGCTGGCGGGCAAATATTTCCGCGAGCGGGCCCGCAAGCGTTGGCTGTTTCTTGGTGATATCCGTCATGAAGAATTACGCCTGCGCTATGAGGGGCTTTGCCAGGAGGCGGATGCGGCCGAGAATATTACGGTCGATTTCCTGCCGATCGTGTCGATGGCGTTCACCGCCACCGCGCAGACCGTCTCCTCCTATCTCGTTGGCGGCGCGCGCCCCGACGCGGTCTTCGCCTTTTCGGACACCGCGGCCATGGCGGCCATTGGTGCCTTTCGCGAGCACGGCCTGACCGCGCCGCGCGATTTTTCTCTCGTTGGTTACAATGACATACCGCCGGCCGCACATTTCACGCCGGCGCTAACGACGATCAATCAGAAGACCGATGTGGCAGGCGCCCTGCTGGTCGAGAAACTGATGCAGCAGCTCGATGGAGCGCGCGCGCGTTCGACCCTGCTCCCGACGGAAATGGTGATCCGCGAGACCTGAACAGCTATTTTCTTGAAATGCATTTCATGGCGACCTAGGCGTGAAGAAAGGCGCGAGGAGCATCCGCTCCCGCAGGCTGGGGAGGGGTTGTCGATGATAGGTGTCCGGCTGGGACTGATGTTCGCCGTTGCCGCGTCCGGCGCGGCACCATCGATCGTCGATGCGCAGGTGGCGATGCCCGCCTTTACCATGCCGCCGTCGAACCAGCTTAGCCCGGAAGCGCTGGCAGTCCTCAAGCGCATGGACGCGGCGACGGCACCCGCCGACATCGCCGGAAACATCCCGAAGCAGCGCGCTTTCTACCAGCGTTTCAACGACGACCGTCTTGCCGAGATGCGGCGGCGCTTCAGGACGATTGTCCGCCAAGAGACGATCGGTGGAGTCGCCGTCGACGTGGTCGAGCCGGCAGAAGGCATCAGCCCGGCCAATCGCGACCGCGTTCTGGTCAATGCGCATGGTGGCGCGTTCCTGTGGGGCGCGGGCAGCGGGGCGCTGGTGGAAGCAATCCCGATCGCGGCGACGATGCGGGTGCGCGTGGTGACGGTGGACTACCGCCTTGCGCCCGAACATCCTTATCCGGCCGCGTCGGACGACATGATGTCGGTCTATCGCGCGCTTCTGAAGACCTACCAACCTGGGGCTATCGGCCTTTATGGCTGCTCGGCCGGCGGTGCGCTGGTCGCGCAGACCACCGCCTCCCTTCATCTGGCGAAGCTTCCCGTCCCGGGCGCGATCGGCACCTTCTGCAGCACCGGGGCGCCTTATACGGGCGACAGCGTCGTCCTCTCAGGGCCATTTGCCGGCAAGGCGCCAGTGATGGTGCCGCCGGTCAGCCCCTATCTGGCCGGCGTTTCGCCGAGCGACGCGCGCGCCTATCCGCTGCTGTCCGATGCAGAGACCCGCGCCATGCCGCCCACTCTGCTGCTGGCCGGCGGCCGCGATTTCGCCGCGAGCACGCTGACCCTGGCGCATCGTCGTCTTGCGGCCGCCGGCGTGCCCTCCGAGCTTTATCTCTTCGATGGCCTGCCGCACGCCTTCTTCATGTGGCCCGACATGCCCGAATCCATCGAGGCGTTCCGCCTGATCGCCGGCTTCTTCGATCGCCACCTCGCCCAGGGAAGCCCGAAATGAACCGCATCCGTGTCATCGTCGCGCTCGCTCTCACTTACGCGCTGCTCGGCGTGATGATGAACAGCGTGGGCATCGTCATCCTGCAATCGATCCGGCACTTCGACGCGACCAAGCCGATGGGCTCCACGCTGGAGGCGTGCAAGGATCTGACCGTGGTGGCGGCCTCCTTCCTCGTCGCGACCCGGGTGCCGCTGTTCGGCTTCCGCCGCGCGCTGACCGCCATGATGGTGCTGATGGCGCTGACATGCTTCGTGGTCTCGTTCGCGGGCAGCTTCTTCATGATGCAGGCGCTGTTCGTGGCGATCGGCTTCAGCTTCGCGATCGCCAAGGTCGCGACCTATGCGACGATCGGCCTGCTCGCGCGCGATTCCAACGACCATGCCAGCATCACCGGCATCATCGAAGGCGTGTTCATGGTCGGAATCCTGGCCGGCGTATGGCTGTTCGGCTGGTTCATTGCGCTCGACGACACCGGCAATGGCTGGCTGCGCATCTATTGGGCGCTGGGCGCGGCGTTTGCGGTGATGTCGCTGGTGTGGATCGCGACGCCGATCGACGAACGCGCCGCCGCCGCGCCCGCCGGCGCGGAAAGTGCGCATTGGGGCGAAATGGCGCGGCTCGCCGTCCTGCCCGCCAGTGTGGCGGTCCTCGCCGGGCTGTTCTTCTACGTGCTTGTCGAACAAAGCGTCGGCACCTGGCTGCCGACCTTCAACAACGAAGTGCTGCACCTGCCGCCGGCGATGAGCGTGCAGCTGGCGAGTATCTTCGTCGGCGCCTCGGCGGTGGGACGGCTGGCCTCAGGCGTGGTGTTGCGGCGTGTCGCATGGTTGCCTGCGCTGCTGGGATGTCTCGCCTGCGTTGCGGCGCTCGTGCTGCTGTCGCTGCCGCTCGCCCATGGCGGGCACCCGAATGGCGCGACCGACTGGTTCCACGCGCCGCTTGCGGCCTATCTCTTTCCGTTGCTGGGCCTGTTCCTGGCGCCGATCTACCCGACGCTCTGTTCGGTCGCGCTGAGTGCGCTTCCTCGCCACCGGCACGCCGCGATGATGGGGCTGATCGTGATCTTCTCCGCGCTGGGCGGGACGATTGGCTCGTTCATCACCGGTATGGTGTTCCAGCATCTGCCGGGCACGCTCGCCTTCTACTTCACGCTCGTGCCGCTGGGGCTGATCGCGCTGATCCTGCCCATCATCCGCCGCCGACAGGATAGCGGAGTCGCTGCGTGACGCCGTCGCCTTCCGAAATCTGGGGACCCTTGTTCGCCGCCGTACAGGAGCGCGGGCTGTTCCCCGACTCCAAGACCTTCGCCGATGCGATTCCGCGTCGCCCGGCCGAGGCAATCCTGAAGGACTGGGCGCGGATCCAGCCGGATGATGCGGCGCTCGACGCATTCGTCCGCGCGAATTTCGTCCTGCCGGAAATCGAGGCTTGCGTGCCGCCTCCCGATGACCTGCCCCTCGCCGAGCATATCGTCGCGCTGTGGCCTAGCCTGACCCGCGAAGCTGACCGGTCGGACGAAGGCGGATCGCTGCTCCCGCTGCCGCGTCGTCATGTCGTGCCGGGGGGGCGATTCCGCGAACTCTATTATTGGGACAGCTATTTCACGATGCTCGGCCTCGCCCGGTCGGGCCGCCAGGATCTGGTCGAGGACATGATCGCCATCTTTGGCGACCTGCTCACTCGCTACGGCCACATCCCCAATGGCACGCGCAGCTATTATCTCAGCCGCTCGCATCCGCCCGTATTCTACCTCATGGCGGCCTTGTCGAAGGACCGGAGCGAGGAGGGGCGGCGCCGGCGCCTCGGCTGGATGCGGATCGAGCACGCCTTCTGGATGGCGGGCGAGGATATGCTGGAGGGACCCGGCGCGCACCGCCGTATCGTCCGGCTCGCCGATGGCGCGCTGCTCAATCGCTATTGGGACGATCGCGCCGCGCCGCGCGACGAGTCCTGGCGCGAGGATGTCGAACTGGCGCGCGCGACGCCCGATCGCGATGCCGGAGAGCTTTGGCGCGATCTGCGCGCCGCGGCCGAAAGCGGGTGGGACTTCAGCTCGCGCTGGCTCGGCGACCGCGCGACGCTCGCAACGATCCGCACGACGCGACTGCTGCCGGTCGACCTGAACGCCCTGATCTACGGGCTCGAGCGCGCCATTGCCGCGGAGGCCGAAGCGCTTGGGGATGCTCCGACCGCCCGAGCGTTCGCAGAGCGTGCGGTCGACCGCGCCACCGCATTCGACCGGCACCTTTGGAACGACCGGACCGGCTTCTACGCCGACTATGACCTCGACCTCGGCGCCTGCAATGACATGTTGACCGCCGCCTTGGGGTTCGCGCTCTTCACCGGTGTCGCTCCTTCCGCGAGGGCGGCGTCGATTGCCGATGCCCTCGGGCGGTTGCTGCGGGCAGGCGGTTTAGTGACGACGGATACACGGACAGGTCAGCAATGGGATGCCCCAAACGGCTGGGCGCCGCTGCAATGGGTCGCGATAACTGGCCTCCGCGCCTATGGCCTGGATGCGCTTGCCGAAACCATCGCAGAGCGGTGGCTGCGCCTGATCGACGCTTATTACCGCGAGACCGGTCAGTTGCTCGAAAAATACGATGTCGAACGCGGCACCGCCGGGGGCGGGGGCGAATACGGCACCGAGATCGGGTTTGGATGGACCAATGGCGTCACGCTGGAATTGCTCGAGCGGTCGGATGCCGGCGAGCGCGGGCGCTGATCTCGCCTAGGACGGCTGCCGAACGCTTCGTCAACAGCAAGGCGATGATGGGAGAATGATCGGATGAGGAAGTCGCGAAGCCTTCGCAAGTCGCTCGGTCGCATTGCCGCACAGCTGAAGCGACCGGGCGCGGAATGCGGCACGTCCGCTGCGCTGGCGGCGACTGTCCTCGGGTGCCTGACACCTTTGCCGGCTGTCGCTCAGTCGAGCAAATCCGCGGCCGTCAGTGCGGCGGTAGACATGCTTCCGGCGTGGTCGAAAGGCTATTTCGACATTCATCACATCAGCACCGGGCGAGGCAATGCCACCTATTTCGTCTTCCCGGACGGGACGACATTGCTGATCGACGCAGGCGAAGCCGATCCGGCGTTCGTTGAGCGCGTAAGCCCGCTGAAAGCCTTCCCGCCCCGCCCGGACGGGGAACATTCCGCTGCCTATTGGATCGCGGATTATATTCGTCAGTTCGCGCCGGCCGGACAGGCGGCAAAGCTCGATTATGCACTCATCACGCATTTCCATACGGATCATCTGGGTACGATCACACCCGGCAAGCCCATGTCGAAGACCGGCGCCTATCGGCTCGCTGGCATTACCGAGGTCGCCGACCTGATTCCGATCGGCACGCTCATCGATCGGGCCGCGCCGGCCTATGACTATCCGGTCGACCTGCGGCAGTGCGTCAAGGGCGTGGATGGCGTTCAGGATTCCGATCAGCGGTCGCTGGCGAACTACCTCAGCTTCACCGGGTATCGGATGGGCCACGGCCAGGCGGTGACGGGTCTGAAACCGGGCGCGCTCGACCAGATCCGGCTTGCGCAGGCATCGGCATTCCCGAGCTTTCACATCCGCAATATCGCGTCCAACGGCATTATCTGGACCGGCGCACGCGACGAGACGCAACACTATATACCCAAGGGCGCGGTCTCGGATTGCCATTTCGACGAGAATCCGTTCAGCAACGTACTGAGATTTTCCTATGGCCGGTTCACCTATTATTCGGGCGGCGATATCCCCGGCGTACCGAACTACACCCAACCCTGGTGGCGCGACATCGAGACGCCGGTATCCGCGGTTGTCGGACCGGTCGACGTGATGTTGCTCGATCACCACGGGAACCGGGATTCGACGAACGAGAATATCCTCCGAAACCTGGCGCCCCGCGTTATCGTGCAGGAGAACTGGCTCTCGCCGCAGCCGGGCGAGGAAGTGGTCACCAGAATGGCGTCGAAGGGCCTCTATCCGGGCGATCGGGACGTCTTCTCCACCGGGATGAGCGCGGAAAGTCGCCTGGTGATCGGCCCCGTCATGGACAGCATCTACAAGAGCTATGGCGGCCATGTCGTGATCCGGGTTGCACCCAGTGGCGAGCAATATGAGGTCTATGTCCTCAGCGACACTGATCGGCGTCGTGAGATCACGACGCGGTTTGGGCCGTACCGATCAAAATAGAGCGGCGATTGTTAAATCTGATCCGTTCGTCCTGAGTAGGGATCGAGTAGCCGAAGGCGTATCGAGAGCCCGTATCGAAGGACAGGTTGTCGCGCGGAACCTGTCCTTCGATACGCCCTCTCGATACGCCGCTGCGCGGCTACTCGATGGCTACTCAGGACGAACGGGTGGTGGTGGCTCTGATTTAATGCAAGCTACTCTAGGTTCGTTCATCGAGCCATTGAGCGTCAAGATACCGTTGAGTGAGCGTGATTCGGGAAATCCTCGCTGCGGAAGATTCCGCTTATCCAGTCGAGAAATACCCTGAGACGCGGTGACAGCTGCCGGTTTTGCGCGAAGAGCGCCGACACGGCCGTCGGCGTCGGCGGATGGTAGGGCAGGACTTCGATCAATGCTCCCGACACCAGTTCGCGGGCGAAGCGGTAACGGGGCGCCTGGATCAGGCCGAACCCCAGGCGCGCGAGGTCGGCCGTCGTGTCGGAATGGTTGGCCGCCACGCGAGTGGGCAGCAGGATCGTCCTTACCCGCCCTTCGCTGGTGAATTCGAGCGGCATCACCTCGCCGGTTCGCGACGAGACGAAGCCGACCATCTGGTGGCCGTCCAGGTCTTCCAGCGTGCGCGGCGTGCCATGCCGAGCGAGATAGCCGGGGCTGGCGAGCGTCACCTCCTCGAGCGCGCCGAGCCGGCGTCGCACCAGCCCGCTATCGGCCAGGTCTCCCACGCGGATCGCGCAGTCCACGCCCTCGCGGATCAGGTCGACCAGCCGGTCCGTCTGGCCGAATTGCAGGTCGATCCGCGGATGGCGATCCATGAAGGTGGGGAGCCCGGGCAACAGGAAGGTGCGCGTCAGCAGGGCGGGTGCCTCGATCCTCAACAGGCCATGCGGCTCCGCGTCACGCAGCACGGCCTCGGCATCCTCGATATCGGCGATGATGGTGACGCAGCGCTGGTAGAATTCCTGCCCGTCATGCGTCGGCGCGACGTGTCGGGTGGTGCGGTCGAGCAGCCGCGCGTTCAGCCGGGTCTCCAGGCGCCGGATCATATCGGTCGCGGTCGAGCGCTTGACGCCGAGATCGGCCGCGGCGGCGCTGAAGCTGCCGCGTTCGACCACGCGCATGAACAGGCGGAGGCTGTCGAGATGGTCCATGATGTTTGTACGTCCTCAGCGGATAGTGTTTCCGCAATTTGCTGGATTATCCGACGATATGTCGAGCGCTATCTCTCGCCCGAAGGAGAATTCCATGCCCCCATCGGACAAGATCGCCATCGTGACCGGCGCCTCCAAAGGCATCGGCGCGGCCATCGCAAGACGCCTGGCGGCTGACGGCGCCGCTGTCGTCGTGAATTATGCAAGCAACGCTGCGGCCGCTGACGACGTCGTCAGCGCCATCGAGCAGGCGGGCGGGCGTGCAATCGCCGTCAGAGCCGACATTTCCGACTCCACCGCAGCGCGCGCCCTGTTCGACGCCGCCACCGAGGCATTCGGCGGCGTCGATATCTTGGTCAACAATGCCGGCACGATGGATGTGCTGCCGATCGCTGATACCGGAGACGATGTGTTCGACCGGCATGTCGCGACCAATCTCGCCGGCGTCTTTCGCGGCATGCGCGAAGCCGCCCGGCGCCTTCGCGACGGCGGGCGCATCATCAGTTTCTCATCGAGCGTGGTCGGTCTCTATCAGCCCGGCTACGGCGTCTATGCCGCGACCAAGGCAGCGGTCGAGGCGATGACTCATATCCTCGCCAAGGAATTGGGGCCGCGCGGCATCTCGGTGAACGCCGTCGCGCCCGGCCCGGTGGCGACTGACCTTTTCCTGACCGGCAAGTCGGACGAGCTGGTCGCGACGATCGCGCGGGCGAATCCATTCGGCCGGCTCGGCACCCCCGAGGACATCGCCCATGTCGTCGCTTTCCTTGCCGGCCCCGATGGCGGCTGGGTCAACGGCCAGATCCTCCGCGCCAATGGCGGCGTGATCTGAGAATAATCACCAGGAGAAATTCCATGCCCTTCGCCAATTTCAAGGTACCCGAAGCCGCGCTCAACCGCGCGCAGAAGGAGGAGATCGTCCACCGCACCACTGCCATGCTCGTCGAATATTTCTCCGAGGCAGCGCGGCCGCACACCATGGTGCTGATCGAGGAGGTCAGGGACGGCGGCTATGCCCGTGCCGACGAGGTCTTCGTCATCCCGGAGGCCTATCGCGCAAGGGACTGATGACGGTCCGGGCGGTGCGAGGAGTAGGCCGGGCGGAGAGCGCCTGTTCCGCCACAGCCTCCGGAGTCTCCCGGCTGAACCGCTTTTGCCTTAACCGCCATACCGTGCAGGACGGTGGGCGGAACAGGCTGACGATCGCGATGTCGCGTCCCTATTTACCCAACACGCCGGACAAATGCTCGGCCAGGCGGATCGAGAACGTGATGATCGAGAAGGTGGGATTGGAGATCCCGGACGATGCGAACACCGACGACCCGGCGACATACAGATTGTCGAGCGAATGCACCTTGAGATTGGCATCGACCACACCCTGGGTCGGGTCGGACGACATGCGTGTCGTGCCGATATGGTGCCCGTTGACGATCAACTGGTTCTTCACGCTTTGCCATGACGGCAAATAGACGTCGCCGTTCAGGCTGTTGACCGCGGCTTTGAACATCTGGGTCGACTGGGTGTAGGTCGCCTCGTCCGTGTCGCTGAGCAGCCAGGTGATATGAGTCTGCTGCTGGCCGAAGACCGGGTCGACGGTATCGGCCAGCGTGACCCGGCTGTCCGGGTTCGGCGCCATTTCGAAATAATAACGACTGCTGCCGGCCCAGAACCAGCAACTGCCGATTCCCCGTGCGCGCTGCTCGTCCGCGCTTGGCGAAAATCGCCCATTGACCGTCACGCCATTCTCGTCCTGCCACCGGACCGGGCGGGCGCCGGAAAGCGTATCGCCGTTCATCAGCCTGGTCTGGGCTTCGGTCAGATAGGGCTTGGTGATGGTGATGACGTTGCTGGCCGATAGCGGGTGGCACAGGAAATAGCGGCCGACCTGATCATGCTCGTTGCCTGCATTGGAGAGCAGCAGCCGGCGGGCATTGTCGACCGCGCCGCACGCCAGCACGAAGACATCGGCCTTGATGGTGAACTGAGTCGCCTTTTGCGGCGGTACCTGATCGTCCATGCTGGCCACGCTCAGCGCGCTGACGCTGCCTTGCGTGTGATCGATGTCGAGCAGGCTCGCGTTGAGGATCACGTCGACCGGGCTCTCCCCGATGGTGATTCCGTCGAACGTCCTTGTCGCGAAATTCAGGTAATTCGCGCCGATGAACTGGTACATGTCGGTATCGAAACCGGCGAGCAGGGGAACATCGGCCCCCAGGACCTTCGCCCAATAATGGGCCGTGAAATCGGCGCTGTGCAGTTTGCAGAAGGCCGCTGCCTCCGCATAATAAGGATCGAGGTCAGCGCGGCTGATCGGCCAGCCGGGGAAACCGGGACGCTTCTCGAAGTCGATCGGATCGAGCGGGCGGGACTGGCCGCCCCAATGCGCCGACGTACCGCCATAGATACGCTCGCGCTCCCAGGCGCTGTTGGTCTGCCCGAAATAGGGCTGGATCAGGAATTCGGGTTCGTTGGTCGCGAACAGGCCGTCGGCCAGCCCCTGGTAGAGCAGCGTCTTGTCCGGCCAGCTCGCCTTCATGCCGGCGGTGCGATAATCGCGGCTTCCCTCGATCAGGGTGACCTTCACCCCGGCCTGTTGCAGGTGCCACGCCGCCGTGATTCCGGCGGGGCCGGATCCGACGATGCACACCTCGGTCGAGACGACGGTGCCGTCGGCGATATCCTTGCCGTTTCTGATCATGGATCGCTCCTCAAGTTTTCTTCAGATAATATTGCCGATCTTTCGGAGTCAATATTGCAAAATGTTCCGGTTTTGGGACTTTTGAGCAGTTATTGGCGATTTTCTCAATTTGAATAGCAATGACATGCGATTGATGACGGAGAGAATCTGGAAAAATCATTACAACCGAATTTAAGGATATCGATAAAACATTGTTACTTTGAGCGGTTGAATTGCATCGGACTTCGGTGCTATCTTTTTCGTCGTCAAATGCAGGCCGTGAAACCAGCGTGCCTCATTGCAGGAGTGAGGATCGCACGGAGGACCGCGCGGCTCGCGAGGATCAGCCGCGAACCGGGGCACATGCTTCCCGCCGCCGCGCTGACCTGAGATTGCCGCCGGGCTCGCTTTGCCCTAATTCCGTCCCCTTGGGGCAGGGGGCTTTCGATGCAGAATATGAGCCGCGACGTCTTGCTGCTCCTTGCGTTGGTCGCCTGCGCCCTGGCGACCTCCGGGGCCAGCGATACGCCGGAAGGACCACCCGACTGGGCCTATCCCGGCAATGTCCCGGCCACCGCGCGGGCGCCACAGGATGCGAACGAGCAACTGCGCGTGCCCGGCAGCGCCATATCGTTCGCGCGCAAGGATCTGCGCAACCTGTTCGCCGTGCCGGACTGGCATCCCGGCGATCATCCGGCGATGCCGGAAGTGGTCGTGCACGGCCGCGCGCCGGGCGTGCGTGCCTGCGGTTTCTGTCACTTGCCGAGCGGCGACGGCCGGCCCGAAAACGCCCCGCTTGCCGGCTTGCCCGAATCCTACATCGTCCAGCAGATGGCCGATTTCAAAAGTGGCGCGCGCACGTCCTCGGTTCCGCATCGTCTTCCCACCGACTGGATGGCGGATATCGGCAAGGCCGCGACGGATGAGGAAGTGCGCAGCGCCGCCGCCTATTTCGCGAAGCTGCCCTTGCGATCCCATGTGTCGGTCATCGAAACCGCCACCGTACCGCGCACCGTCGCCAGGGGCTGGCTGTTCACCCTGGTGCCCGGTGGCGGCACCGAGCCGCTGGGCGACCGCATCGTCGAAACGCCCGCCGATCTCGATCGGTTCGAGCAACGCGATGCCCATGTCCCGATCCTCGCTTATGTACCGCCCGGCAGCATCGCCCGCGGCAGGGCGCTGGCGCGGGGCGACGAGGCCAGGGGCATTCCCGCCTGTGCGGCCTGTCATGGCGACGATCTCGGCGGCACCGACGCGGTCCCGTCGCTCGCCGGCAAGTCGCCCAGCTATATCGCCCGCCAGCTGTACGACTTCCACTCCGGTGCGCGCTCAGGCCCCTTGGCCGAGCCAATGAAGGCGGTCGTCGCGCCGATGACGCAGACCGACATGCTGAATCTCGCCGCCGGGCTCGCCTCGCTCAAACCGGCGAAACATTAGGCCGGACATCAGGCGTCGAGCAGCTTCGTGGGCACGCCGAGCATGGGGCCAGCTTCGGCGAGCCGCTGGTCGAGCGTGTGCATGGTGGCGCCGTGCTCCGCCGCAATCGCAAGGTGGAGCGCGTCACCCGCGCGAAGGCCAAGCAGGTACTGGTCGACGAATCTGGCTGCCGCGCGGAAATGACCGCCCGTCACCGCGAGAATCGTGAAGCTCTCGGCGCTTAGTTTGTTGAACATGGCCATCGCGGCCGCGCGCTCTTCCAGGTCGATCTGCCTGGTACGCAGTTTGATCGCCATGGCCGAGGATATTTCCGTGATGGTCCAGTCGCTGATCGAGAGCAGCGCTGGATCCTGCTCCGCCAGCCAGCGTTGCGCCGGCGGCGTCATCGCCTCATTGGAAAGCGCCGCGACGATCAGCGATGTATCGATATAGAGCATCAATAGCGATCGCCGTCGCGCATCGACCGCACCAGATCGACCGCACTCCCGGCCTGTGGCGACATGGTCGCCGTGAGTGCGTTCAGCGAGGCGGCGTCGATCGGTTTGCGCGATCTGACAATGGCCGTAAGTCGCGCGACCGGCTTGCCGCGCCGGGTGATATCGATTGAATCCCCCGCTTCGACGCGATCGACCAGTTCGCTCAAACGCGCCTTGGCATCCGCCAGACTAATCGAGTCCATATGTCGCTCCTGACCAACTAGATGGTCATATAGCGTTTAGCCTCCGATAGTTCCATGCTCATCTCGTCATTTCCTGTTTGACGAGCGTCCAACAACTAGAGACAATTGCCGGCGACGAGCGGGAGGGAATGATGGCGTCCAGGCTGATCGCGCGCATCCTAGGGATGGCGGCCCTGACAACGGCATCGTCACCCCTATTGGCGGAAACCCTCTACGTTCGCGCCGGAAAGCTGGTCGACACCGAAAAGGGCGTGGTCCTCACTGACCGGCTGATCCGCATCGACGATGGCCGCGTCACCGCCGTGACGCCCTGGGCGCCGCCGCCGGCCGGCGCGCCGCTGACCGACTGGAGCGCGTTCACCGTGCTCCCCGGCCTGATCGACATGCACACGCATCTCGTCGACACCGAACAATCGGCCAATGTCGCCGAGCCCTTGCTTCATTCGGGCGCCGATATCGCGCTGCTCGGCGCGAAGCACGCCCGCGACACGCTCGCCGCCGGCTTCACCAGCGTCCGCGACGTCGGCACTTTCCGCGCGTTCGGCGACGTGTCGCTGCGCAACGCGATCGATACCGGGCTGGTGGACGGCCCGCGCATGAGTGTCGCCGGCGCCTATCTCACCGTGCCCGGCGGCGGCGGCGAAGTCACCGGCATGGCGCCCGATGTCGAGGTTCCCGCGATCATGCGCATGGGCGTGGTCACCGGTCCTGCCGACATGACGGTCAAGGCCCGCCGCCTGTTCCAGGGTGGTGCCGATTTCCTGAAACTGATCGCGACCGGCGCCGTGCTCGCCGCCGGCACCGAGCCCGGCGCGCCCGAGCTGACCGAGGAGGAAATGCGCGCCGCCGTCGCCGAGGCCGCCCGCAATGGCAGCTATGCCACGGCGCACGCGCATGGCGCCGAGGGCATCAAGCTGGCGATCCGCGCCGGGGTCCGCTCGATCGAACATGCCTCGCTGATCGACGATGAGGGCATCGCGCTGGCCAAGGCGAAGGGTGTCTGGCTGGTGATGGACATCTATAATGGCGACTTTATCGACCAGGTCGGCAAGCGCGACGCCTGGCCCGCCGAGATCTTGCGCAAGAACACCGAGACGACCGACGCCCAGCGCGAGGGCTTCCGCAAGGCGGTCCGCGCCGGCGTGAAGATCGCGTACGGCACGGACGCCGGCGTCTATCCGCACGGCCTGAACGCGCGGCAATTCCGCTACATGGTCCGTTTCGGCATGACGCCGATGCAGGCGATCCAGTCCGCGACGACCAGCGCCGCCGCGCTGATGGGCAAGTCGGCCGATGTCGGCGCGGTCTCGCCCGGCCATTATGCCGATCTGATCGCGGTGGCAGCCGATCCGCTCGCCGATATCGGCGCGCTCGAAAAGGTCGATCACGTCATGAAGGGCGGCAGACTGGTCCGCTAACCGTTTCGGCGCCGTTCAGAAGCGGCCCGATACCCCGCGTCCGGGTCAAATCACGGGGCGGATTGATGGCGCGTTTGATGTGGTGGGGTGCGGGCGTCCTGGCCGCGGCGATCATAGCGAGCCCCGCGCTCGCCAAGGATTACGAGCCCGTCACCTGCGCCGCGCACCAGGTCTGGCAGGGCCGCCCTCTTCACGCGGCTGTCACGCCCGCATTCGAAGGCACCGTTCCCGAAACCCCGCTCGCGCCCGCCACCACCGCGCAACTCGACCGCCTGTTCGATACCATGCGCACCGCCGCCAGGGCCCAGGCGCTCGGCATCGCGGTCGGGCGCACAGGGGAGGGGCTCTGGACCCGCATCGAGGCGCCCGCCGGAAAGCGACTCTGGTGGGCCAGTACCGGCAAGGCCTTTGTCGCGGTGGTCGTCCTCCAGCTTGTCGAGGAGGGCAAGCTCTCGCTCGACGATCCCGCCTCGCGCTGGATCAAGGGCGTGCCGAACGGTGATGTCGTCACCGTGCGCGATCTGCTCGCTCACACCGGCGGCCTGTTCAGCGCCAATGAGGATCTGCGCGTCCACGCCAGACCGCATTATCTGCCGCCGGAAGAAATGCTGACGATCCTCCGCCGCCACGGCGCGATGTTCTGCCCGGGCGCCAACTGGCGCTATTCCAACAGCGGCTATGATCTGCTCGCGGTTATCGTCGAAGCGGTCGATCACCGCCCACTGCCTGATGCGATCGATGCACGCATCGTGAAGCCGCTCGGTCTCGCCTCGATCATCGCCCTGCGCCCCGGCCAGCCTGCGCCGAACGTCGCCCCGCCGATGCTGTCAAGCGGCGATCCGATCGATCCCTCAAGCGCTGGCGCGGGTGGTCCGATCGCCGGCGACCCGGCCGACATGGTCCGCTTCTGGAGCGCGCTGCTGCAAGGCAGGCTGCTTCGCACCGATACGGTGCAGCAGATGTTCGGCGAGCTTTATCCGATGTTCGATCCCGGCACCTGGTACGGCCTCGGCGTCATGGTGCTCGACGTTACCGATGGCGGCCGTGCCGACATGTGGCTCGGCCATGCCGGCGGCGCTCCGGGCGTCAGCGCGATGCTCGCCTGGTCGCCCGCGGACAAGACGATCGTCGCTGTCGCGCTGACCGGAGACGGCCCTGCCGCCGCCGTGACGAACGGCGTGCTCAAGGCGCTGAGAACCGCCCCGGTGACACCAGCGCCCTGAGCGCTAATGCATTAGCATTGACTAATCAATTAGTGCACGCTAATGATTTTCCCATGCTCGAAGCCGCCGCCATCACCACCGTCATGCGTACCCTTGCCGACCCCACAAGGCGCGGCATCTTCGAGCGCGTCGTCAACGCCAAAGAGATCACCGTTGCCGAACTGACCAGGGGAAGCGGCGTCACCCAGGGCGCCATTTCCCAGCACCTCAAGTCGCTCAAACAGGCGGGTCTCGTCGCCGAGCGGCCCGAGGGGCGCAACGTCCATTACCGCGCCACACCCGACGGCCTCGCGCCGCTGGTCGACTGGATGGACCATTACGGCGTCTTCTGGCGCGACCGTTTCGCCGACCTCCGCTCCCTGCTCAAGGAAATCGATCCATGAACCAGCTTGCCCAGATGACCCCGGGGTCCCCGGCCGAAACCTGCGACATCGTCGTCGACGAAGTGTTCCCGCACGCGCCCGAGACGATCTGGAAGACGCTCACCGACGGCCCCGTCATGGGCCGCTGGCTGATGGCACCGACCGGCTTCGCGCCGGTGGTGGGCACCAGCTTCACCTTCCAGACCACCCCGGCCGGCGAATGGGACGGCGTGATCCGCTGCCAGGTGCTCGAAGTGGTCGAGAACCAGCGCCTCGCCTTCGCGTGGAAGGGCGGGCACGAAGGCAACACGGGCTATGGTTCGCCGCTCGACACGGTCGTCACCTGGACACTCTCGCCAGCCGAAGGCGGCACCCGCGTCCGCATGGTCCATTCGGGCTTCGTGCTGCCGACGAACGAAAGCRCCTTCTCCAAGATGAGCCAGGGCTGGAAGAAGGTCGTGCCCAACATGGTTCAGGTCGCCGGTGAGCTCGACTCGTAAAAGGCGCGATCACGCCCCCAACCCTCTGCAGAACGAGAGAGAGAGAGAGAGAGAGAGAGAGAATGAGCGAGCCCTATACCGGGGGATGCGCGTGCGGCGCCATCCGTTACGAGATCGCCGCCGAACCGATCTTCCAGAACCATTGCCAATGCCGGGATTGCCAGCACAAGAGCGGCACCGGCCACGGTTCCTATCTCACCTTCCCGCAGCGCGCTGACGTGGCCTTGAAGGGCGATGCCACGCATTGGGGCATCGTCGCCGACAGCGGCAATGCGAAGACGCACGGTTTCTGCGCTACCTGCGGATCGCCGGTGTATCTGACCTTCAGCGCCATGCCCGATCTGTTCACTATCCATGCCACCGGCCTGGACGATCCGGGCCGCTTCCAACCCCAGGCCGTGACCTATGCAGCGCGCGCTCTTGCCTGGGACCTGCTCGATCCGGCGCTTGTGGCGTTTGCCGGGATGCCGCCGAAGCCGGGCGAGCGCTGAAAGCCCTTCGGAAGGGATTGCTTGGTTAGATGGCGGCCCCACCATGGTTCTTCCCCGGCGGAGGCCGGGGTCCAGTTGGGGGACCGTTAAAATGGGCGCTTCGCCCGTTCTCTTCCATTCCCAACTGGACCCCGGCCTCCGCCGGGGAAGGCTACATGCGAAACAGCGAACCGCGGTGCATCTTGCCGATTACCCAAACCGATAGGGATCAAAACACCCGGCATCCGCATCGGCAGCCCCGCCAAGCTCCGCCACGATCAGTTCAGCCCCCAGCGCGGCAAAGCTCACCCCGTTTCCGCCGAACCCGCTCGCCAGCCAGAGACCGTCATGGTTGCGCGCGGCGCCGATCGCCGGCAGCCCATCCGGCGACGATCCGAACGCCGCCGACCACACGCAATCCACCGTTACGTCCTCGACCGCGATCATCGCCGCCAGTTTCGCGCGGATCGTACCGCCCTTGGCCTCGATCAGCGCATCGCGCTGCCGGGCGTCATCGAAATCCTCGTCCTCGCCGCCGGCGATCACCCGGCCATCGGCGGTCGCTCGCGTATAGAGATAGGGGGACGAGGCTTCCCAGATCATCGCATTCTCGCGCCATAGCGGTGCATGCCCCGGCGGGGTCGCGATGGCGTAGCTCGACCCGACCGTGAAGGCAGCGGGCAGGAACCAGCTCGCACGTTCATAGCCCGGCGCCAGGATAACCTGCCGCGCTTCGATCCGCCGCCCGTCCGCTTCATGCAGCACGGATCCGTTGCCTGCCTGCTCGATGCGCGTCACGTCGAACGGAAAACAGGCCATAGCGCCTTGCGTCCGGGCTCGCGCGAGCAACCCGAGCGTCAGCCGAACCGGATCGACCTCATAGCTCCCCGCCGAAATCAGCGCCGCCCGCGGCGCGATATCGAACCGGGCCGCCACCGCCGCTGCGTCCAGATAATCGGACGGCAAGCCCGCTTCGCGCCGCGCCGTGCCCTCGGCCTTCAGTGCTTCTTCGTCGAGCAATGTCCCCGCCAGATACAGCTCCGGCCGGTCGATCCGCCCGCACTCGATCCCCGCATCATCGATATGCGCCGCCAGCCGCTCCACCGCCGCGAACACCCGCCGCCAGCGCCGCGCCGCCTCCGCCGCACCGATCGTCCCGGCCAGCCGGGTCAGCGGCACATCGGCGGCCCACATCACCAGCGCGGTGGAGGCGGCCGTGCTGCCATGCGCTGGCGGCCGGCGATCGAGCAGCAGCACACGCCGGCCCTCGCCGGACAGCCGTTCCGCCAGCATCGCCCCCATCACGCCCGCGCCGACGATCGCGATATCGATCTCGCCCGAGGGAAGCTCATCGGAAATCAGCGTGTTGCCGGCGTCCGCCGCCCAGCACGCGCGGCCGCCGCGAAGATCCCGTCGCTCGGTCAGGTCCACCATGTTTCTCCGAAGATCGCGCCGCTGGTTGGCGGCGGGAATTAGGCTGTCGGGATGTCCCGCCACCTGCTGAACCATCCAACGATGGATTGGCTCCGCGTCTGGGCGCCGTCGCGATCCGACACCGCGAAGGTGGATTCACGCGACGACGCGAAGGCGCGAAGAGAGAAGTAGACTTGGGCGGGCCGTGGCCCACATCGGCAGGGGCACAGTAAAGAGGAGGATTCGCGCAGAGAGGCGCGGAGATATCGTGGACAGGCTGGTGGTCACGACCCGCCCGTGCGCCCCAGTCAGACGATCTCTGCGCCTCCGCGCCTCTGCGCGAACAAATATAGGCGTGCCTCCGGCGGGGGGCAGAATGTCGATTCGCCCCGACATACGCTTCGCGTCTTCGCGCCTTCGCGTGATCCGTTCTTCTTTTCCCGCAGCAGCGGCGCGGCCAGCGGATCAGGGAACCGGCGAACACGCATAGCGTGCCGGGCGTCGCGCGGGTCGGCACTCTGCGTGAGGCTAACTATCTATAATAAAATGATATTTATACTATGACCGCAACCCGAAAATGTCAGCGACCCTGCTGACATTTCCAACGCCCGGCCCCCGATTCAATCCAACGCGGAATGGCTTAGAGATACGACACCAAGTCCAAAGGCATCCCGGAAACCCGCGCGCGGCGAACCCGGCAAAAGGGGCAGCGACTCAAGGCAGCGCGATTCTCCGCACCGAGGTCGACTCAAACGGTTCACCCCTCGATCCGCGGGAAACCGAGACGAAAGAACAGGATTCGCACCGTGAGTACTCGCAACTACAGCTCCAACAAAATCCGATACCCCTCGCGGAATTCGGCGAGAATTCGTCAGGATGATCGCGCCGGCATGTTCGTCGGGTGTTTCTTGGTCCTCCAACACCGATACTATCCTATAGTTGCGGCGCCGCGCAGGGCCGAAGTACCGTCCGATTTCGGCCCCTTCGCAGGTGGGTCGCATAAATCGGCGATGACTTGCCGGTCCGGCGCCGACTCCAACACCATTACTTTGCAGCCCGCGAGCGTCGTTTTCCTCGATTCAAACGGTGCGCAAAGCCTCATAGGCCGGGTGTAGCGGTGTACGGGCATCGCTTGTTTCTCATTGTTGCACCGGGGTTCTTGCCCCACCGATCTTGCGCGGCGCGCGCGGCTGGGCGAGAGCGCGTCCATGCCCGATCTGTCCGAAACCGCGCCGCGCGAGGCCATGCCCGACGATGCCGCCGCCGTCGTCGCTTTATGGGAAGCCTGTGGTCTCACCCGCCCCTGGAACGACCCTCACGCCGATTTCACTCAGGCGCTTGGCGGTTCCACCTCTACCGTGCTGGTGACGGGGCAGGGGCCTCTCTCCGGCTCGGTGATGATCGGCTTCGACGGACATCGCGGCTGGGTCTATTATCTCGCGGTCGGGCCCGACCATCGCCGCCACGGTCTCGGCCGCGTTCTGATGGGTGCCGCAGAGGCCTGGCTTCGTGCCCGCGGCGCCCCCAAGATCCAGCTCATGGTACGCGACGACAATCAGGACGCGCTCGGTTTCTACGAAGCGCTCGGGCTCGAACGGCAAAAGGTCGTGACGCTCGGCAAATTCCTGAAGGATTGAACATGTTGCGTCGCTCCACGCGGTCGAGGACCGGGAGCGATCCCTGAGGTCTTTCGAGAGCATGAGAGTCGTGAGCCGCTGGTATAGGCCGGTTCTGGCGGATAGGTGGCGGACGGCTTTCGGATGACGGGCGGGCGGGGCGAGTGCGGTGCGTGCTCGCTTTGGCCGCCGGGCGGAATGTAGATGATGTCCTTGGGGGTGTGATGATTGACGATAACGCTCACGGCGAGGGTCCGGCAGGCGCGGACCCGTACGCCCATGCTCGATCGATAAAGTCCCTGGATGAATGCTATTTTTATCATACGATGGATGTGCCGGGCTATGGCACCATCAACGGTGAATGGGATCTGCGTGGATCGATCGACGACTATCTTGGGCATTTTGATTTCTCGGGAAAGCGTGTCCTGGATGTGGGTGCCGCTTCGGGCATTCTGAGCTTTCACATCGAGAAGCAGGGTGCTGAGGTCGTGTCGTTCGATCTCTCCGAAAATTATGATTGGGACATTGTTCCATTTGCGGAAAATGACAATGATGCGGCGCGTAGCGAGCGTCGGAACCATCTTCGTAAAATCAATAATGGCTATTGGTTGTGCCATGAAGCCTTTGAGTCGAAGGCACGAATGGTAAATGGCGTTGTCTATGATATTCCCGCGTCGATCGGCTCTGTGGATGTGTCGGTCTTCGGCAGCATTCTTCTCCATTTGAGAGACCCGTTTCTCGCGTTGCAGAATGCTGCAAGCCTAACCCGCGAGACTATTATAGTTGCCGATCTCTCTCCCTTTGGGAGGTTCGCCAGCAACTTCAAAAGAAATCCGCGGTTTATGCCGCGCAGCCTGAAGCCAAAGGGTATAAGCGACGGCTGGTTCCGGTTGCCTCCCCTGCTTGTGCAGGAATATCTCGGCATCCTGGGTTTTAAGAATTGCTCGGTGTCGTGGAGCAATTTCAAATACGGAGATCGTATTCGGCCCATCTATACGATCATTGCGCGTAGATGAGTGAGATTGACGCTTGATTGGCGCAAGAGCTGAAGGATCAAGATGACTGTCACCATTTATGGCATCCGCGCGTGCGACACGATGAAGAAGGCCTGGACCTGGCTCGACGCGCACGGCATCGCCTATGACTTCCATGATTACAAAAAGGCCGGCATCGATGAGGCCACGCTGCGCGGCTGGGCAGGGCAGGTCGGGTGGGAAGTGCTGCTCAACCGCGCCGGCACGACCTTCCGCGCGCTGCCCGATGCCGACAAGGCCGATATCGGCGAGGACAAGGCGATCGCGCTGATGCTGGCTAGTCCTTCGATGATCAAGCGGCCCGTGCTCGATACCGGTGGCAAGCTCCTGGTCGGCTTCAAGCCGGACCTCTATGATGCGGCAGGGCTTGGATAATCCGGGAGAAACTCAATGCCGACCGCATGCTGGAACGGGGCCGTCATCGCTGAATCCGACGACACGGTGGTGGTGGAGGGCAATCATTATTTCCCGCCCGATAGCGTCAACGCCGATCTGCTCGAGGCCAGCCCTTCGCACACCACCTGCCCATGGAAGGGACAGGCGCATTACAAGTCGATCGTGGTGGACGGAAAGCGCAATCCGGACGCGGTCTGGTTCTATCCCGATCCGTTGCCCGCCGCCGCTGAAATCAAGGGCCGCTTCGCCTTTTGGAAGGGCGTCCAGATCCGCTGAAAAGCTAGGTCCGATTCGGCGCTAAACATTGCCTTTCTCCCTCGAAAGGCGCAGATTCTCCCTCTCACCATTGGAGGGGAGAAGGTCATGACAGAGGACGGCGACCAGCCACCTGTTTGGTACTATGTCGTTGGCGGCGCGCTGGCGCTGTGGAGCGCGCTCGGCTGCTATGCCTGCTATATGCAGTTCATTCACGGGGCTGAAGCGATGGGCCCCGCGACTGACTATGATCTCAAGCTCTACGCAAGCCTGCCCGCCTGGTACAATGTCGTGTTCGCGCTTGCGGTGCTCACCGGCCTGCTCGGCGCGATCGGCCTGCTGATGCGCTCGCGCGCGGTGCGCATTCTCTTCATCGTCTCGCTCGTCGCGGCGGTCATCCAGTTCGGCTATCTCTTCCTCGCGACGGACATCATCGCGGTGAAGGGCGCGGGGACGGTGCTGCCCTTCCCGATCCTGATCATCGTCATCGGAATCTTCTCGATCTGGTTCGCCGGCGTCGCGAAGAAGCGGGAATATCTGCGCCCCTGAGGGCAATATCGGTGGGAGGACGTCACTCCTCCCACTGGAACACCTCGTCGAGCGGCTTGCCGAACACCCGCGCGATGCGGAACGCCGCCTCGAGCGACGGAGAATATTTGCCCGCTTCGATCGCGGCGATCGTCTGCCGCGTCATCCCGATCCGCGCGCCGAGATCGGCCTGAGTCATCTCGCCGGCCATGAAGCGCAACGTGCGGATCTGGTTCACGATCGGGGTGCTGGCCATGCCTCAGCTCCCCCGGCGATACAGGAACAATAGCGTGCCGGCGCGCACCAGTTCGGCGAGGACCAGCGCCAGGAGCAGCGCGTTGCTGATCACGATCGGCACCAGCGTGACGGGCTTGCCGTTCAGCCAGGCCGGTGCGGTCGCCATGGTCAGCGGCGCGACCACGGTGAGTGTCGCGACCAGCGCGCTTAGCGTGACGAAGGCCGGGCGATAGGCGAGCAGCGCGAATTCCCGCTCGCGGTCGTCCGCCGGCGCGCTCGCTTCCTTTGGCGACAGGATGGCGAGTATGATCGCGGCCACGATCTGCACGACGGTCAGCGCGACCACCGCGAAGATGAAATGGCCCACCTCCTCGCCGACATCGAAACTCGGTCCCTCCAGTGCCCGGACGAACCCCAGGAAATACCAGCCCCAGATCACGATCGTCGCCGCGACCGACCCCCACATCATCTTTTCCCGAAACGCCATAACGGCCTCCAACGTCAACTTTATGCGACTCAATGTAAAACATATCTAACATTGAGTCAAGTGATGGGAACATTGCCGCATTCTGGATGCCCGCTGTGGCTGGCGTCCCATCGGCGGCGGCGCTAACAGCGGGGCCATGTCCACGACCTTCACGATCGACACCTCGACCAGCCGCGCGAATCCCACGCCGGCGCCGATGAAGCGGCTCACCATTCCGGCCCTGCGCAAGGCCAAGGGCGGCACGCCGCTGGTGATGCTGACGGCCTATACCGTCCGCACCGCGCAGCTGCTCGATCCGCATTGCGATCTGCTGCTGGTCGGGGACAGCCTCGGCCAGGTCGTCTACGGCCTGCCCTCGACGGTGCCGGTCACGCTGGAGATGATGGCTGCGCACGGCGCCGCGGTGGTGCGGGGCAGCTATCATTCGGTCGTGATCATCGACATGCCGTTCGGCAGCTATGAGGCCTCGCCCGAAAAGGCGTTCGAGAGCGCGGCCTGGCTGCTCAAGCAGACCGGCGCGGCCGGTGTGAAGATGGAAGGCGGCGAGGCGATGGCGCCGACCGTCCGTTTCCTCGTCGAGCGCGGCATCCCGGTAATGGGTCATGTCGGCCTCACACCGCAGGCGGTCAATGTGCTCGGCGGTTATGGCGCGCGCGGACGCACGCCCGAGGAAGCGGCCAAGATCGTCGCCGACGCCGTCGCGGTGGCTGATGCCGGCGCCTTCTCGATCGTCATCGAGGGCGTGGTCGAGCCGATCGCGATCGAGATCACCCGGAAGGTCGCCTGCCCGACCATAGGCATCGGCGCCTCGGCCGAGTGCGACGGGCAGGTGCTGGTGGCGGAGGACATGCTCGGCCTGTTCGAGCGCACGGCACGCTTCGTGAAGAAGTTCGACGACATGGCTGGCCGTATTTCCGCCGCGGTTGAAACCTATGCGGCGGACGTCCGATCCCGCGCGTTTCCGGGTCCGGAGCAGACCTACGCGCCCAAGGATTGATCCCTTCCGTTTGTGCGCGGCCATCGCTAAGGTCCGCGCCTTTCCAGCCTTCGCCACATGGAGCATCCCTTGGCCGTTACGCCGAATACCGACGAAGCATTCCTGCGTGAGGTCGATGAGGAACTTCGCCGCGATCAGCTCGCGAGCATGTGGACGCGCTTTGGCCGCTGGCTGATTGTCGCGATCATCGCCGGCCTCGCGGCGTTCGGCGGCTTCCTCTATTGGCAGCATCACAGCGGCGAGGTCGCGGGCGAGCAGGGCGAGAAGCTTCAGGCCGTCTATGACGATCTGGCCGTGCAGAAGATCGGCACCGCCGAGAAGGGCCTGGTCGAGCTCGCCGGGTCGAAGATCGCCGGCTACCGCGCGATGGCGCTGTTCACCCAGGCCGACCTGCTGCTGCAGAAGGAAGACCTGAAGGGCGCTGCCGCCAAGTTCGCCGCGGTCGCGGGCGACAGTTCGATCGGCCAGCCGCTGCGCGACCTGGCGCTGATCCGCCAGACCTCCGCTGAATTCGATACGTTGAAGCCCGATGTCGTCGTCAACCGGCTGAAGCCGCTTGCGGTGAAGGGTAATCCCTGGTTCGGCAGCGCGGGCGAGCTCGTCGGTGCCGCCTATCTCCAAATGAACAAGCCCGATCTCGCGGCACCGCTCTTCGGGCAGATCGCCCGGGACGAGACGGTGCCCGATACGATCCGTCAACGCGCGGTTCAGCTCGCGGGCACCATGGGCGTCGACGCGGTCGGCCCGGTTGAGGAAAAGAAAGCGCAATGATGTACAAGAACCGGGTGCTGCTGGCCGGCGCCGCGCTCCTCGCGCTCAGTGGCTGCGGCATTTTCAAGGGCGGCGGCAAGAAGACTCCGGTGCTGGGTGATCGCGTGCCGATCCTCATGTCCGAGAGCGAAGTCACCTCCGACAAGAGTCTGGCGGACGTGCAGGTGCTTCTCCCCGCGCCAGAGGCCAATGACAGCTGGGCGCAGCCAGGCGGCAATGCCTCCAAGTCGATGGGGCAGCTTGCGCTCGGCGCCACGCTGTCGCGTGCATGGAGCGCTTCGATCGATGGCGGTTCCAACCGCCAGCGGCTCGCCGCGCCACCGGTCGTTGCCGGCGGCCGGCTTTATGCGATGGACGTGGACGCCAATGTCCATGCCTTCACCGCGGATACCGGCGCAAAGGTCTGGACCACCAATATCGCCAAGACCGACAAGAAGACCCAAAGCGCGCGTTTCGGCGGCGGTGTCAGCTTCGATGACGGCAAGGTCTATGCGACGGATGGTCTCGGCGACGTGGTGGCACTCGACGCCGCGACCGGCGCCGAGCTGTGGCGCGCCAAGCCGGGCGGCCCGCTGCGCGGCTCACCGACCATCGACAACGACAATCTCTATGTGCTGAGCCAGGACAATCAGCTGTTCGCGCTGACCAAGACCGACGGCAAGGTCGTCTGGACTCAGTCCGGCTCGCTTGAGACTCAGGGCGTGTTCGGCGTCGCGGCGCCCGCGATGGGGCAGGGCACGGTCATTGCCGGTTTCTCCTCCGGCGAACTGAACGCCTATCGCTACGAGAATGGCCGCACCCTGTGGCAGGACGCGCTGTCGCGTTCGACCATCTCCACCTCGGTGTCGTCGCTTGCCGATATCGACGCGTCGCCGGTCATCGACCGCGGCCTCGTCTTCGCCGTCGGCCAGGGTGGGCGCATGGTCGCGCTGGAAATCGTCTCGGGCCAGCGCATCTGGGAACAGAATTTCGCCGGCATCTCGACCCCCTGGGTCGCGGGTGAATGGCTGTTCATCGTCACGGACGATGCCCGGCTGGTCTGCCTCGCCCGCGCGACCGGCAAGGTCCGCTGGATCCAGCAGCTCCGCCATTATGGCAGCGAGAAGAAAAAGAAGAATCCGGTCACCTGGTATGGCCCGGTTCTCGCCGGCAACCGTCTGATCCTGACCAACTCGCGCGGTGAAATCCTGTCGGCCTCGCCTGACACGGGCGAACCCGGCGCGGTAATCGAGGGCGGCAAATCCTACAGCCTGCCGCCGATCGTGGCGAATTCCACGCTCTATGTGCTCGATCAGAAGGGCCGGATCTCGGCGTATCGCTGATCGACGGCGACCGCTTCGTGACCCCGGTGCGACTCCGGGGTGACGAATGCGGCGCGGCACGCTAAGGCGCGCCATGCCCAATCTTCCCGTGGTCGCGATCATCGGCCGGCCCAACGTCGGCAAATCGACTCTGTTCAACCGTCTCGTCGGCAAGAAGCTTGCGCTCGTGGACGATCGTCCGGGCGTCACCCGCGACCGCCGGGAGGGTGATGCAACCCTCGTCGGCATGGAATTCCGTGTCATCGACACCGCTGGCTATGAGGACCAGGACGCCGCCTCGCTGCCCGGCCGCATGCGCGCGCAGACCGAAGCCGCCGTCGCCCAGGCCGATGTTGCTCTGTTCCTGATCGACGCCCGTGTCGGCCTCGTTCCGCTCGATGAGGAGATCGCCCGCTGGCTGCGCGGATCGAAAACCCCGGTCATCCTGGTCGCGAACAAGGCCGAAGGCCGTGCCGGCGAAAATGGTATCCTCGAATCGCTGTCGCTCGGCTTCGGGGATCCGGTCGCGCTCTCCGCCGAGCATGGTGAGGGTATGGTCGAGTTGTTCGAGGCACTGCTGCCGCACGTCGAGCCCGAGGAGGACGCGGAAGCGGTAGCCGAGGAGATTGATGAGGAGAGCCTCGACGCGCCGCTGAAGCTCGCCATTATCGGCCGCCCCAATGCCGGCAARTCGACGCTGATCAACCGCATGCTCGGCGAGGAGCGGCTGATTACTGGTCCCGAGGCCGGGATCACCCGCGATTCGATCGCGATCGACTGGACCTGGCACGATCCGGAAGGCGAGGCCCGGGCCGTTCGGTTGATCGACACGGCCGGCATGCGCAAGCGCGCCAATGTGCAGGACAAGCTGGAAAAACTGTCGGTCGCCGACGCGCTTCACGCGATCGACTTCGCCGAAGTGGTCGTGCTGCTGCTCGACGCGACTCGCGGGCTCGAGGCGCAGGACCTGCGCATCGCCGACGCGGCGCTGCAGGAGGGGCGTGCGCTGGTCGTCGCGATCAACAAATGGGACGTGGCGGAAAATGCCAGCAGCCTGTTCAACGGCATCCGCGGCGCCCTGGAGGAAGGGCTCTCGCAGGTGAAGGGCATCCCGGTGCTGACGGTGTCTGCGGCGACCGGCAAGGGCATCGATACCTTGCTCAAGGTGGCGTTCGAGACGCGGGAAGCCTGGTCGCGCCGTATCGGCACGGGCGAGCTCAACCGCTGGTTCGAAAAGGCGATCGAGGCCAATCCGCCGCCCGCGCCGGGCGGCAAGCGCATCAAACTACGCTACCTGACCCAGGCCAAGACGCGCCCGCCCGGTTTTGTCCTGTTCGGTACCCGCGTCGATCAATTGCCGACGAGCTATCAGCGGTATCTGATCAACGGCATCCGGCGCGACCTCGGATTCGGTGCGGTGCCGGTCCGGCTGACGCTGCGCGCGCCCAAGAATCCGTTCGACCGGTAAAGGCCGTTTGAACGGTGTCGGTGCGACTGCCGGCACGCCCGTCAACGCATCCTTTACCCCGTTTGCATAAGAGCGGGGCATGTCTTCGCGGCCTTGCGGCCCGAAGTGGGAGATTGCGGTGTCGCTCGACGATCCTCGCCTGGTCGACTGGATGGTGTTTTCGCGGGCTCGGAACGAGCTTGGTGCCGGCTTCGTGCGGATTTTGGGCTATTTTCGGGAAGACGGCGTGAAATCGGTCGGAGCGATCGAGACTGCCATGCGGTCTCGCAACGCCGCCGCGATGGTCCTGCCCGCCCACACGCTGAAGGGCGAGTCCCGGCAGTTCGGTGCAGAACCGCTCGGCGCGCTGGCGGAGAAGATCGAGACGATCGCGCGCGATTGCGTCGAGAATCGCGATACGCCCGACGAAGCGCTGCAATCGGTGGTCGAACTTCGGCCATTGTTCGACAAGACGCTGGAACTGCTCGAGCGTGAATCGAACCCATTGGTCGCGCGCCGGCCCGTATTTGGCCGCCGCGCGCTGTAATGGCTTAGGTTCTCAGTCGTTCGATGGCCTGAGCAAGGGCGACATAGAGCTTGCCCATATCGGACGACAGCAAGGTAACACCCAGCGGAGACCCGTCGCGCTGGACCAGGATCGCGCGCAGCATCGCTTCGAAATCATGAATGTAGCGGTTCACCTGCTCGCGAAAGGCCATGTCCGCCTCATAGAGACGGCTGATCTCCCGCGTCTCGCCGCTATCGAGCAGCCGCACCGCCCGCCGGGTGAAGATGCCGCGATCGCCCTTGAGATAGGCCGACCATGCGCTGTCCGACACTTCGGCGGAGAAGGCCTTGGTGATGTCGATCGACGCGGAGTTGAGCGATTCGATCAGCAGCGACACCCGGCGGGCGAAGCTGTCCTTGTCGGCATCCTCGCGTTCGATCCGAGCTTCCTCGATCCGGCTCTCCACCGTGGCAGTCGACTCGGCGATCGCCAGCATCTGGCGAGTCAGTCGTTCGGACGTGCGTTGCGCCGACTCCGCTGCCGCGTCGCCGGCGTCGATGATCGCGGCGATCTGCTGATCCAGGGCCATGGAGGATGCGCGCCGCATTGCCTCGACGCTGGCATTTTCCAGCGCCGTCGCCGCTTCGGGAATGACCGAAGCGAGCGTCTCGCGGGCGCGATCCGCCGCGGCGCTGGCGGTGTCGCGGACTCGCAGCAGCGCTTCGACCAGGCGTGGTGCGGCTTCGTCGGCGAAGCGATGGGTCTGGCCGATCGTCTCCTCGACCATTTCGCCGAGCGCATTCGCCCTGGCGCGGCCGCTGGCGAGCGTCTCGATCAGCGTGTTGGACAGCGTGTCGATCGTGTCGCGCTGCGTGGCGATGGCCTGAGCAATCGCCGCGACCGCTTCATGCGTGTTTTCGGCGGCGGTGACGAGCGCCAGCAATTCCGGCGTCGCATCGCCGACCATGCGCCGGCTGTCGGAAATCCGCGCATCGAGCCGCGCCAGGGCGCCGGGCAATGTCTCGTCGATCTCGCGCGCCGCCGCATCGAGCGCCGTCAGCAACCGCTCGGTCGTGCCGATCGCCGTGGTCGCGATCGCATCGCCGGTCTTCAGCGCAGCGGTCATCGCATCGGCCGATCCGCCGAGCGCGCCGATCGAGGCGGAAAGATGCTCGGTCCGGTCGACGCCCTGCGCGTGAAGCGCGTCGAGCTGGCGGGAGACCCGCGTCAGCCCGGTGTCGAGTTCGCCAATCACCATCTCGCTGGCGACGCGCTGCTCGCCCAGACGGGCCGCGATCCGGTCGATGATCTGTTCGATCGTGCCGATGCGCGCCGCGAGCGCCTCGACACTGTCCCGGCTGGCACGGTCAAGCGCTGCCTGGTTGGTGCCGAGCATCGCCAGCATCGCCTCGCCCTGCGCGGCAATACCCTTGCGCGCTTCGTCCACCGCTCCCGCGGTGCGGCCGAGCAGTCCGTCGACCGCGGCTGACATGTCACCGGTGACTGCCTCGAGGCGCGCGCCAGCCGTCTCGCTCGTCGCTTCCATGCGGGTGATGTGTGCGGCAAGCCTCTGCGCCGCGCCGCCCGCGACGGCGTCTGCTTCCCGCCCCCGTTCGGCCAGGGCGACCAGTTGGGCGTCGAGCGCACTGGCATGGCGGCCCGCGGAGATTCCCGTCTGTTCGAGCAGCCTGGTCAGGTCCTCGGTTTCGTCATGCGCCTTGGGCAGGGTGGCGAGCAAGATGGCGAGGCTTTTTTCCGCGGCGGCGGCGGCGGCGGCCAGCTTGCGCGCCTGAGCGTCAGCCAGATCGACCTGCTCGGCAATGCCGGTCCCGATGCCGGTCAGCTTTGCGGCCGCGCCGTCGCCGATCGCCATCAGGCTGGAGGATTGCTCGGCGAGCCTGGTCCGGTTCGCGTCGATCGCGTTGCACAAGGCCGCGACCGTGCGTTCCAGGCTGGCCGCCTCGGCGCGCATGGCTTCGGCGGTACGGCCGAAGCGCCGCGCCTCGGCGGTGCTGGTCCGGAGCGCCAGCAACATCAGGATGCCGATCAGCGCCGGGGGCACGCACAAGGCCGCGATGAAACCGGTCAGCTCGATCGGCAATGCGCGCTGCAGGCTCGGCCACGCCAGCCACAGCATGCCTGCGATCCAGCCGAGCGAGACGAGAATGCCGAGCGTGGGAACGATCCACCGTACGCGCTGCGGCGCCGGCTCGTCGTCATAGTCATCGATATACTGGTGCGGCTCGACCGTTTCGACCGTGGCAGGGTCCGGTGACGCCGCAGCTTCAGCGGGCGCTTTGGGACCGTTACCTGGTCGAAGATCGATGATGCGCGAACCCCCGTTCATATCAGCTGTTTATCACGATTTCTGCCTGCGGAAAGAGAATAGCGAAACCTTGTCTTAAGCGCTTCTGCGTAGAAACACAGGCATGGCGTACGATCCTGGTGCAATCGATGCGACTCTGGCGGCCGCGGTGGGCGACGAGCCCCAGCTGATCGCTGAGCTTCGCGAAGCCTTTCTCGACGGTGTCCGGCGCGGTCTCGACACCCTCCAGAGCGCCGAAGGTGATGACGAATGGCGGCGTGCTGCGGCACGTCTCAAGGGCCTCGCCGCGAGCTTCGGCGCCATTGCCCTGATGGACATCGCGTCCGAGGCGACCGAGGCGCGCGCGCCGGACGAAGGCCTGCTTCGTCGCCTGCGCCAGGCAGCGAAATGCCTCTGAATATCGCCACCTTTGCCAATGGCGATGGTTCAGCCTAACAGCTCAGCATGTTGGCCGGGCTGATTTTCGCGACCGAGGATGCCGTTGACCGGCCCGGTACGCTTGCCGCGACCTTGCCGTTCGGCGGGTTGACCCTGATCGAATTCCAGGCGCGGTTGCTCGTCGCGGCGGGCGCGTCGCAGCTCGTCCTCGTCATCGCCCGGCTTACGCCCGAGCTGCTCGGTGCGATCAACCGGATCGGACGGCGCGGCGCATCGGTCGATGCCGTTCGCACCGCCACCGAGGCGGCGGAGAAGCTGCACCCTCTGTCACGGGTGCTGGTCGTCGCCGATGGCGTGATGACGACCGGAGAGGTCGTGGCTTCGCTGGCTGCCGAACATGGGGACGCGTTGCTCGTCATCGACGACCAGGGTAGTGGCGCACCGTTCGAACGGGTCGGCGCGCTGACCGCCTGGGCCGGCATGGCGCTGCTCGATGCGAAACGGATCGCCGAGGTCGCGGCGATGCCGAAGGACTATGATTTCCAGTCGACCCTGCTCCGTGTCGCGGCACAGGCTGGTCCGGCACAGATTCGCCTGCCGGCCGGTGCCGCAGGTGAAGCGCATGGCATCGAACGCGATTCGCGCCGGTTGGCGGAACGCGGCAAGGTGATCCTGTCGGCGCTGACGCCCGCTCCGACGCGCTGGGCCGACCGGTTCGTGCTGGCACCGCTGGCGCGCTTCGCCCTGCCGCATATGGTAGCGCGGAATATTTCCAGCATCGCCGTTACTGCTCTGGCGTTAACTCTGGCGGTCGCCGGATTCGCGGCGCTCTTTTTCGGATGGTCGATCGCCGGTTTGGGGCTGTCGATCGTCGCCCTGGTCGCGTTGGCGGTGGGGATGACCGCTTCGGCCTTGCGGGACGAGGCGATCCAGCTACGCGTTCAGCAAGGCGCGATGCTGGCGGTGCCGGCACTGTCTGCCCTGCTGCTGGGCCGGGGCTCGACCGCCGGTCTGATCGCGGCGAGCAGCGCGATCGTGGCGGCGGGGCTGGCCGAACGGGCCGGCAATGCGCGACTTCGCCGCCGCTGGTGGGCGAGCCCGGCCGCTTATCCGATGCTGATGCTTCCCCTGGTCGCGATCGGGCAACCGCTCGCTGCCCTCCTAGTCGCGGGAATCTGTGCCGTTGCGACACTGGGCGCCGCCATTGAGGGTCTTCGCGAAAAACCTTAGTGTCATATTAAGGATGTTTTCGTAGCAGGGGCGCATGTCGAGCGATGTTGGCGACATGGATGATGGCGCCCGTTGGGGGGCTGGCCAGCCGGCCGCGCGCGAGGCGGCAGTGGAGCTTTGCGCCGATGAAAGATTGGCGGTCGCAATCAACGATTTCTTCCTCCCCGCTGAAGCGCGGCTCGACGAACGATTGCGCTCGGCCCTGGCGGGTATGCTCGGCGCGCTCGTTACCACTGTCGAGAAATTGGTGGGCCATCATGCCGCCCGCCTGCTCGCCGCGCGTGGGGCGCCGGTGCTTTCCAAGGCGTTGGCCCATGGCGATCCGTTCGTTCTGGAGAGGCTCAGCGCATCGGGCCTGTTGCGCGATGCCGAGCTGATGCGTGAGCTGGTCGGCCGGGCGCGACAGGACGTGCTTGCCGCCGGCTTGCCCGTCACCGCGCCGGAGAACCACGGTGGCCTCAGCGTGCTCGCCCGCTTGGCCCAGGATCCCGACGGCGTGGTCGCCGCCGCGGCCATGGCACTGTTTGCCGCGGAGAACCGCCGTCATGGCGACGCCGTTACGACGTCGGCGCGTGCTGACCTTCCCGCCGGGCTGCACCATCGCCTGACATGGTGGACGGCGGCCGCGCTCCGCGCGCATTTCGCCGAAGCGGCGGGTGACGATCTCGCGATACTCGACCGCGCGCTGGTGGATGCTGCCACACGCAGCATCTCCTCTCATGATGAAGGCGGTCGGCTCGAAGTGGCGGCAATGCGCCTTGCCGCGGCCCTCGATACACGCGCCGACGAACGCGCCCGGCTGCTGATCGAAGCCCTGCTGGACCGCCGCCTGTCATTGGTCGTGGCGCTGATCGGCCACGCGCTCGGCCTGAATTACACCGATGCGCGAGAGATACTGCTCGACCCAGGCGCCGACCGCCTGTGGCTGGTGTTGCGTGCCTTGGAGCTCGATCGGGAATCGATTGCGCGGATCGCGCTCGCGCTGAGCGAAGCCGATCCCCGCCGCGATATCGAGCGCTTCGCCGAACAGCTCGACGCGATCGCTGCCACATCATCGGCACATGCGCTGGCGGCGCTCGCGCCGTTGTTGCTGCCTCCCGATTATCGTGCCGCGCAGCGTGCGCTGGCGGCGGGGAGGGCACGGCCCTGCACGTGAGCGATCCGGTGCTGGCGCCCGTGCTTGGGATGGTCGATCGCGCCGGCCGGCTGGTCCAGGCCGACCAGCGGCTGATCGACCTCAACAGCCGCGCGGGCGGCGGGATCGGCCAACCAGTCGCGATCCCCCAGATCGCGACGCTGGCGCGGCTCGCGCAGCGTCTCGGCATCCTCGTCTCGCGTGGCCTGATCGTCGCGGACGGTGACGACGATGTCGAGCTATGGGTCCGCGCTGAGCCCGAGGCGGCCGGCATGCGCCTGAGGATCACTGGCTGGCGCAGCCGGGCCGCCTGGCATCCCGACACGATGCAGGTCGAGCGCGAGGGCGATTTCCTGCGCAGTTCGGGCGAGTGGACATGGGAAACGGATTCGGCGCTGCGCATCACCTCGCTTCCAGTCAGCGCCGGGGTAAGGCATGGTTTCGATTCGGCGTCGATGCTCGGCCAGCCGTTGAGCCGCCTGTTCGCGTTCGACGATGATCGGGCGGAAGCGTTCCCGATTCTGGACGGTCCGGCGATGCACCGCCGTCTCGATGATCAGCGTGCGACGATCCGCGCGACTGGCCGGCCGGTCCGGCTGTTGGCGGCGGCGCGCACGGACGTTGCCGGCGCCTTTGCCGGCTTCGTCGGCGCCGCGCACATGATCAAGGATGCACCGGCTGCCGTCCCGCACTCCACGCAATTCGAGGATCTGACTGAAGCCCTTGCCGCGAGGCTCGACCGGGCGCTGCGCGGTCCGCTTGACCGCATCATCGCCAATGCCGACAGCATCAACGCCCGGTCGGATGGGCCGCTGCATCAGGATTATGCGACTTATGCGGCGGATATCGCGAGCGCGGGCCGACATCTGATGGGCCTGGTCGACGACCTGGTCGATTTGCGGGCGATCGAACATCCCGATTTCACCGTCGCGAAGGAAGCCCTCGATCTTGCCGACGTCGCGCGTCGGGCGGCGGCCCTGCTCGATGGGTGCGCTTCCGCGGCGCAGGTGCGCATCGACAAGCCGGCTTCGCAGGACATGCTGCCGGCGACGGGCGAGTTTCGCCGGGCGGTGCAGGTGCTGGTCAACCTGATCGGCAATGCGGTGCGCTATTCGCCGCGCGACGGCATGGTGCGGATTCGTGTCGAGCACCAGAACGGCATCGCCGCCGTGAGCGTGGCGGACCAGGGCAAGGGTATCGAAGTCGCGGACCAGGCCCGCATCTTCGAGAAGTTCGAACGGGTCGATTCACGCGAGGCTGGCGGTAGCGGGCTGGGGCTCTATATCGCGCGCAAGCTGGCGCGCGCCATGAGGGGTGACGTGACGGTCGACAGCGCGCCGGGGCAGGGCGCCCGGTTCGTCTTCACGCTGCCCTATCGGGAATGATCGGGCGTCGCTGCTACCGCCGCCCGATCCGGATCAGCACGATGCCGACAACCGCCAGCAACGCGCCCCACAGCGCCCAGATGCGCTGATCGATCATGAAGCTGGACGCCGGCCACTGGATATAGCCCGTGCCCTGGCCGATCCACAGCAGCCCCATCAGCAGCACGAGGATGCCGCCGATGGTGACTGCGGTGCGCATCACCGGCTCGCGACCGGCGTGTAATCGCGCTGCGTCGGGCCGGTATAGAGCTGACGCGGGCGACCGATCTTCTGCGCGGGATCGGAGATCATCTCGTTCCACTGCGCGACCCAGCCGACGGTGCGGGCAAGGGCGAAGAGCGCGGTGAACATCGTCGTCGGGAAGCCGATCGCCGACAGGATCACGCCCGAATAGAAATCGACGTTCGGGAACAGCTTCTTCTCGATGAAGTATGGATCGTTGAGCGCCATTTCCTCGAGGTGGAGCGCCACGTCGAACACCGGATCGTTGACGCCCAGCGCGCCGAGCACTTCGCGTACGGTCTGCTGCATCACCGTCGCGCGCGGATCGTAGTTCTTGTAGACGCGGTGGCCGAAGCCCATCAGGCGGAACGGATCGTTCTTGTCCTTGGCGCGCTCGATATAATGCGGGATGCGATCGACCGTGCCGATCTCGCGCAGCATGTTGAGCGCCGCCTCGTTGGCGCCGCCATGCGCCGGGCCCCACAGGCAGGCGATGCCGGCCGCGATGCAGGCGAACGGGTTCGCGCCCGACGAGCCGGCGAGGCGGACGGTCGAGGTCGACGCGTTCTGCTCATGATCGGCGTGCAGGATGAAGATGCGGTCGAGCGCCTTTTCCACCACCGGGTTCACCACATAGGGCTCGGCCGGGACGCCGAACGTCATGCGCAGGAAGTTGCCGGTGTAGGACAGGCTGTTGTCCGGGTAGAGGAAGGGCTGGCCGACCGAATATTTATACGCCATCGCCGCGATCGTCGGCATCTTCGCGATCAGCCGGTGGCTGGCGATCATGCGCTGGTGCGGATCGGTGATGTCGGCCGAATCGTGATAGAAGGCGGACAGCGCGCCGACGATGCCGCACATGATCGCCATCGGATGCGCGTCGCGACGGAAGCCGCGATAGAAGGTCGCGAGCTGTTCGTGCAGCATTGTGTGGCGCGAGATCGTGTAGCTGAAGCCTTCGAGCTCCTTCGCGTTCGGCAGTTCGCCGTTCAGGAGGAGATAGGAGACTTCCATGAAGCTCGACTGCTCGGCGAGCTGGCCGATCGGATAACCGCGGTGGAGGAGCACGCCCTCGTCACCGTCGATATAGGTGATCGCCGAATCGCAACTCGCCGTCGAAGTGAAGCCGGGATCGTAAGTGAACATGCCCGAATCGGCATAGAGCCGGCGGATATCGATGACGTCGGGCCCGGTACTGCCAGACATCACCGCATAGTCGTGCGCAGTTCCTGCCACGTCCAGCTTCGCGGTGTTGCTCATCGATATGTCCTTTCTCGACCCGTCAGGCAGTCATCCGGTCGGCGATGCGGCCCAGGCTTTCGTCGCGCCCGAGCAACTCGAGCACGTCGAAAATCCCGGGTGATGTCTTGCGCCCGGTCAGCGCTGCCCGCAACGGCTGCGCGACCTGCCCAAGTTTCACCCCCGCATCGTCCGCGACCCGGCGGACCGCGTCTTCGAGAGCCTCTGCATCCCAGTTGGCAACCGCGTCAAGAGCGGCATGCAGACGCGCCAGCAGCGCCGGTGCGTCGCCGGAGACGAGCGATGCTGCATCCGCGTCCATTTCCAGTGGGCGCGTGCGAAAAAGAAAGGCCGTGCCGGTCGTAAGCTCGTTGAGATTGGCCGCGCGGGGCTTCAACGACTCCATGCTGCGCTGAAGCAATTCGGCCTGCGATTCGGTGATTTCGAAACCGAGTCGCGGGATCACCAGCTCGGCCAGTCGCGCATTGTCGGCGCTGCGGATGTAATGACCGTTCAGGTTCTCGAGTTTCTTCAAATCGAACCGACTTGGTGATTTCCCGACATCCGCCAGGTCGAACCACGCGGTCGCCTGCTCGCGGCTGATGATCTCGTCGTCGCCGTGCCCCCAGCCGAGCCGGAGCAGGTAGTTGCTCAGCGCCTCGGGGAGGATGCCGAGTTCGTCGCGGTAATATTCCACGCCGACCGCGCCGTGGCGCTTCGACATCTTTCCGCCGTCGCTGCCATGGATCATCGGGATATGGGCGTAGACCGGCACTGGCCAGCCCATCGCCTTGATGATCGGCAGCTGCCGGAAGGCATTGTTGAGATGGTCGTCGCCGCGGATGACGTGAGTCACGCCCATGTCGTGATCGTCGACCACGACCGCGAGCATATAGGTCGGTGTGCCGTCCGAGCGGAGCAGGACGAGATCGTCGATCTCTTCATTCTGCACGGTGACCGAGCCCTGGACCTGGTCGATGATCGTCGTCGCGCCTTCCTTGGGTGCCTTCAGCCGAACCACGAAGGGCGCGCCCTCGGGTGCCTCGGATGGATCACGGTCGCGCCAGCGGCCGTCATAGCGCATCGGCTTGCCGGCGGCCTTCTGGCTCTCGCGCAGTGCGGTCAGTTCGTCGGCGGTCGCGTAGCAGCGATAGGCATTGCCCTGCTCGACCATCTGATAGGCGACCTCGGCGTGACGCTTGGCGCGCTCGAACTGGAACACGGTCTCGCCGTCCCAGTCGAGACCGAGCCATGTCATCGAGCTGAGGATCGCGTCGATCGCCGGCTGGGTCGAGCGGGCGCGATCGGTATCCTCGATGCGCAACAGGAACTTGCCGCCATGATGGCGCGCAAACAGCCAGTTGAACAGCGCCGTGCGCGCGCCGCCAATGTGCAGATAGCCGGTGGGCGACGGCGCGAAGCGCGTCACCACTGCGGACGTGTCGGGCGTGCCGGTATCGGCCGCCGCGGTATCAGACCTTGCGCCCAAACGCGCTTGCTCCCAGACTTGAAAATCGATGGCCAGTACAGCCGCCGAGGCCACTAGCACGCGACCCCGGCTCCTTCAAATCGGGGCTGGCGCCCGGTTGCGCAAGGCCAAGGCAGGGCTGGAGCTGTGGCTCGAAGCCGAGCGCGATCAGCTTTTCCTGTGGGTGCCGGTGTCGTTCGGGGCGGGGATCGCTGCGTGGCTCGTGTTGCCTGATCCGGCATGGTGGTGGACGCTGTTGCTCGCGCTGGCCGGCGTGGCGCTATTCGCGATTGCCGTCGGGCGTGGTGGGCGGGCCGGGCGCGTGGTGGCGGTGGGGTCGCTGCTCGCGGCGGCGGGGCTGGCGCTGATCTGGTGGCGGGCGGAGAGTTCGGACGGACAGGTGCTGGCACGTCCGGTGATCGCGACCTTCGAGGCGCGGGTGGAACGAGTCGAGCCGCTGCCGTCGCGCGATCTGGTGCGGCTGCGGCTGACGCCGGTTCGTGTCGTGGCCGTTCCGGCGCGTCCCGGACGCAAGGACACGCGGCCGCTGCCGACCTTGCCGCAGCATGTCCGCGTCAACCTCGCCGAGGCGGATGTGCCGGCCGGGCTGTCGCGGGGCGCGACGATCCGGCTCGGCGCGCGGCTGATGCCGCCACCCCAGCCTGCGGTGCCGGGGGCGTATGATTATGCGCGTGTCGCCTGGTTCGATGGGATAGGCGCTACCGGGCGTGGCTTCGGGCCGGTCAGCATCGTCGGCCCGGGTGTGTCCAGCGGTGCGGGCCTGCGCGAAAGGCTGTCGAAACACATCCAGGCGAGCGCGCCGGGCGGCGGCGGGGCGATTGCGGCGGCGCTGGCGACCGGGGACCAGGGCGGCATCTCCGAGGAGGATGCCGAAGCGATGCGCCGGTCGGGGCTGGCGCATCTCCTATCGGTCAGCGGGCTGCACATCACTGCGGTGGTCGGCGCAGTGATGCTATTGGTGTTGCGGTTGCTCGCGCTCAGCCCGTGGCTGGCGCTGCGTTTCCGCCTGCCGCTGATCGCTGCCGGGGCGGGTGCAGTGGCGGCGATCGGTTATACCTGGCTGACCGGCGCCGAGGTGCCGACGGTCCGATCCTGCGTCGCGGCGCTGCTGGTACTGATCGCGATGGCGATGGGGCGCGAGGCGATTACCCTGCGGCTGGTCGCGGCCGGTGCCTTCATCGTGCTGCTGCTCTTCCCCGAGGCGCTGGCCGGGCCGAGCTTCCAGCTCTCCTTCGCGGCGGTCGCGGCGATCGTCGCGCTGCATGAGCATCCGCGAGTGAAGGCATGGTTCGCGCCGCGCGAGCAGGCGTGGTGGCAGAAGCTCGGGCGCACGCTTCTGTCGCTGCTGCTGACCGGCGTGGTGGTCGAGCTGTCGCTGATCCCGATCGCGCTGTTCCACTTCCACAAGGCGGGCATTTACGGCGCGGTCGCCAATATCGTCGCGATCCCGCTGACCACCTTCATCGTCATGCCGCTCGAGGCGCTCGCGTTGTTGTTCGACCTGGCCGGGATCGGCGCGCCCCTGTGGTGGCTGACGGCGCGGTCGCTCGACCTGCTGCTGTGGATCGCGCATGCTACCGCGAGCATCCCCGGATCGGTCGCGGCGCTACCGGCGATGCCGGGTGGGGCTTTCGGGCTGATGGCGTTCGGCGGACTCTGGGTCGCCTTGTGGCGGACGCGCTGGCGGCGGCTCGGCGGCGTGCCGTTCGCGATGGGCGCGGCTTGGGCGCTGACGACGCCGACGCCCGACCTGCTCGTCACCGGCGACGGCCGGCATGTGGCGATCCGCACGGCGCGGGGCGGGCTGGCGCTGCTGCGTGATCGGGTCGGCGACTACACGTCGGACATGCTGGCGGAGAATAGCGGGGTGGACGGCGAGCCCCTGTTCCTCGCCGATCAGCCAGAGGCGCGGTGCAGCCGCGATCTCTGCCTGGTCGAGCAGAAAGCGGGCGGCCGGAGCTGGCGGATCCTCGCGACGCGGAGCGCCTATCTGGTGCCGGCGGGCGAGCTGATCGCGGCATGCGCCACCGCCGATATCGTGGTCAGCGAGCGCTGGCTGCCCGATGGCTGCCGCCCGCGCTGGCTAAAGCTAGACCGCGACATGCTGGCCAAGACCGGTGGTGTCGCGGTGACGCTGCGTACCGGCCATGTCACCACCGTGTTGCAGCCGGGCGACCGCCACCCCTGGCGGGTGGCGGCGCCCGTCCCGGTCAGACGTAGCGGCGGAGCAGGCCGGCGAGCTTACCCTGCACGCGCACCTGATGTGGAGAATAACGCTGCGGATCGTATGCGCGGTTCGCCGGATCGAGGCGGATCATCGCGCCTTCCTTCCGGAAATATTTGAGCGTCGCTTCGCTGTCGTCGATCAGTGCCACGACGATCTCCCCGTCGCGGGCGGTGTCGGCGCGGCGGATGAGCGCATAATCGCCGTCGAGGATGCCGGCATCGACCATCGAGTCACCCGAGACCTCAAGCGCATAATGTTCGCCGCCGCCGAGCAGGGCCGCGGGCACCGCGAGCATCGACTGGCCCTCGAACGCCTCGATCGGCACGCCGGCGGCGATCCGGCCGTGCAACGGGATCTCGATCACGTCGTTCGCAGGCTCGGGGAGCTTCTTCACATTGCCGGTCGGTGCCGCAACCGCAGCGCCAGCCTTGCGTGCTGCCTCGGGTCGTTCCGGCATGCGCAGCACCTCGAGTGCGCGGGCGCGGTTGGGCAGGCGGCGGATGAACTTGCGTTCCTCCAGCGCGCTGATCAGGCGGTGCACGCCCGATTTGGACTTGAGGTCGAGCGCCTCCTTCATTTCCTCGAACGAGGGCGAAACGCCGCTCGCCTCGAGCCGGTCGTTGATGAAGCAGATCAGCTCGTGCTGCTTGCGGGTAAGCATCCCAATTCCTCCGTCGGAACAGACTGGGAACGTTTATGCAATGTTCCGGTGCCGTGTCAAGCGAATGGAAGGATTTCCACCACTTCGCCCGCGCCGAGCGCCGGCGCATGGGGCGCGCGGACGATCAGGCAGTCGGCGCGGGCGAGAGTCAGCAGCATCGAACTGTCCTGAATGCTGGCGGCGAAGACATGGCCGTCGCGGATCGCGGCGCGCAGATAGTCCTGGCGGTGGTCGTTCGCCGGCAGGTCTTCGCCGAGGATCGCGGTGGCGGTGCGCGGGAACGGATCGGGCGCGCCCGCCATGGTGGCGATCAGCGGGCGGAGGAACAGGAAGGCGGTGACGAAGGCCGAGACCGGGTTGCCCGGCAGGCCGAGCACCACCGCGCCGCCGAGCCGGCCCGCCATCATCGGCTTGCCCGGGCGGAGCGCGATCCGCCAGAAATCGATGCTGCCGCCCGCGGCAGCGAGCGCAGGGCGGACCAGATCGTGATCGCCAACCGAGGCGCCGCCGGTGGTGACGAGGATGTCGGCATCGACCGCGGCAAAGGCGGCCGTGGTCACGTCGAGTCGATCAGGCAGGATACCGAGGTCGATCACCTCGACGGGCAGGTCGGCCAGCAGTGCGGCCAGCATGGCGCCGTTCGACTCGGGCAGCGCGTCTTCCGTCGGCGCGGTGCCGGGTGCGACCAGCTCGTCGCCGGTCGCGACGATCGCGACACGAAGGCGGCGGGTGACGGGGAGAGCCCCGTGCCCGCCGGTCGCCGCCACCGCGATGCGGGCCGGCGTGAGGCGCGCGCCCTGAGGGATGAGCAGGTCGCCGGCGGAGAAGTCGAGGCCCTTGCGGCGGGTGTTCTTGCCCTTGGCGCCGGGCCCTTCGCCGGTGAGCAGGATCAGGTCGCCCTCCTGGCTGGCCTCTTCCTGCACCAGCACGGTGTCAGCGCCGGCGGGCATTGCGGCGCCAGTGAAGATACGCGCCGTCTCCATCGTGCTGATCTCGCCGGCGAAGGGCCGGCCGGCAGCACTCTCGCCGACCAGGGTGAAGGGGCCGGGCAGGTCGGCGAAGCGGATCGCATAGCCGTCCATCGCCGAGAGATCGCTGGCAGGTTGAGTGCGCAGGGCGAGTATGTCGCGGGCGGCCCAGCGCCCCGCGGCCTCACGCAGGAGCGCGGTCTCCGCATCGACAGAGGGAGCTAGCGCGAACAGACGGGCCTGGGCTTCGGCGACGGGGATCATCCCGCCTCCCTATCCGGCGAGGCGCCACGGGTCGAGACGCAGCCGCGTCAGTTACCGCTACCATCTTCGAAACGAGTGTTATAGCAATCGCTTCGGTAGCAAACTGGCCGCGATCAAGTCGGCGGGGTGCTTCGCATGGCCATGGGCCATGTCACGGGGGAAGATGCATGACGCAAGCACCGGCGCCTGACGCCTATAATCGTACTGCCCTGTTCTGGATCTGCGTGCTGGCGCTGTTCACCGCCGCGGTCGCCTTTTCGATGCGCACCGCCGCGTCGGATGCGATCCGCCAGGCCGTGTTCGATCCGATCGACCCGGCCAATTCGGGCCGGATGATCGGCGGGGCGCTCGGCGCGGCGTTCAGCGGCTTCGCCTTTTCGCTGCTGGTGCTGAGCCCATTCCTCGACGTGATCGGGGCGAAGCGGGTGCTGCTGCTGGCGGCGTGCAGCTTCGTCGGCGGGTCGCTGCTGATGGTGCTCGCGCCCGGCATGGGCAGCGGCGCGGGCATCGGGACGCTGGTGACGCTCGGCATGGCGCTGACGGGCGTGGGCTGGGGCTGCACCGAGGCGTCGATCAACCCTATGACGGCGGCGCTCTATCCGGCGGACAAGACTCACCGGCTGAACGTGCTGCACGCCTGGTGGCCGGCGGGCATCGTCGTCGGCGGGCTGGCGAGCATCGGCGTGGGGCAGATCGGGCTCGACTGGCGCTGGGACATCGCGCTGATCATGGTGCCGGGCGTCGCCTTCGGCCTGTGGACGCTCACCCAGAAATTCCCGCCGACCGAAAGCGCCGCGCTGGGCGTGGGGTTCGGCGAGATGATCGCGGTGCCGTTCAAGCGGCCGACCTTCTGGATCTTCTTCGCGATCATGTTCCTGACGGCGTCGGCCGAGCTGGCGCCGGGTTCCTGGGTGGACGTCGCGCTCACGCATACGGTGGGCATGAAGGGCATCCTCCTGCTCGTCTATGTGTCGGCGATCATGTTCGTGATGCGGCATTTCGCCGGCGTGCTGTCGCACCGCGTGTCCGACATGGGGCTGTTGTGGCTGTGCACCATACCGGCCGGCCTGGGTCTGTATCTGTTGAGCGTCGCCTCCTCGCCGGTGACGGCGCTGGTCGCCGCGACGGTGTGGGCGGTGGGTGTCGCCTTCATGTGGCCGACGATGATCGCGGCGGTGGCCTATCGCTATCCGCGCGGCGGGGCCTGGACGATCGGGCTGGTCGGTTTTGCCGGCGCGATGGCGATCCAACTGGTGCTGCCCAAGCTCGGCGCGATCTACGACAAGGCCAAGCTTGAGCGGGCAGGGGGCGAGGCGGCGTTCGCCGCGCTTCAGCCGGGGCCGGTGCTGAACGACGTGCTGGCCTATGCCGCGACGCGGTCCTTCCAGGTCGTGGCGCTGATCCCGGTCGTGCTGTTCGTGATCTTCGGCGTGGTGCGGATCCTCGAGCGGAAACGCCGGCTTGGCGGCGGAGACAGCTGAACCGCGCTACCCAAGCGCGACCGCGCTGCTATGCTCCGGCTTTGGCGTCGGGAGGTTGAGAGCATGCGGTTGTTGAGCGGGCTTGGTCTCTGGGTTTTGTCGCTGGTCGCACTGGCGCCAGCCCAGGCCGAGACGATCGCCTTTACTGGTGCACGCGTAATCGACGGCACCGGCAAGGCACCGATCGCGAACGGCGTGGTGGTGGTGACCGACGGCAAGATCGTCGCGGTCGGCACCAAAGCGGGGACCCGGGTCCCCGCCGGTGCCACGGTGATCGACGTGACCGGCAAGACGATCATGCCCGGCATCGTCAACGCGCATGGCCATCTGTTCTTCGACGCGAAGTCGGCGGTGCCGCCACGCACCCAGCTCACCGACCAGTTGGCGCTCTACGCCCGCTACGGCGTCACCACCGTCTACAGCCTGGGCGATGACGGGGTGGAAACGGTGAAGCTGCGCGACGAACTGCGCACCGCGCCGTACGGGCCCGGCATGGCCCGGCTCTACGTCTCCGGCCCGGTACTCACGGCGAAGACGCCCGAGGAAGGCCGCGCGACCGTCACGGCCAATGCCGCGCGCGGCGTCGACATCATCAAGATCCGGCTGGAAGGGCCGCCCGACGCGCCGATCCGCACCCCGGCCGTCTATGGCGCGATGATCGACCAGGCGCATCTCGAGAAGCTGCGCATCGCCGTCCATATGTTCACCGCCGACGAGACCAAGGGCGTGGTCGATGCCGGCGCCGACATCCTGGCGCACAGCATCCGCGACCGGGACGTCGACCCGGCGTTGATCGCCGCGATCAAGGCGAACGGCGTGGGCTATATTCCGACCCTGACGCGCGACCTTTCCGTGTTCGTGTATGAATCCACCCCCGATTTCACGAGCGATCCGTTCTTCACGAAGGAAGCGGCCTATCGCGCGCCGCTCGCCCCGCTGCTCGATCCCGAGGCCCAGGCCAAGGTGAAGGCAAGCGCCAGCGCGCAGGCGATCAAGCCGGCGCTGGAACAGGCCAAGCGCAACCTCAAGCTGCTGTCCGATGCCGGCGTGCAGATCGCGATGGGCACCGATACCGGCRCCCCCACCGGCCGCTGGCAGGGCTATTTCGAGCATCTTGAAATGCAGATGATGGTCGAGGCCGGCCTGACGCCGATGAAGGTGCTGGTCGCCGCGACAGGCGGGGCGGCCAAGGTGATGCACATCGACGACATGGTTGGCACCTTGCGGCCCGGGCGCCAGGCCGACCTGCTGGTGCTCGGGGCCAATCCGCTGGCCGATATCCGCAACACGCAGAGCCTGGAGCAGGTCTGGATCGCCGGTCGCAAGCTCGACTGATTCCCACGACGGCGCGCGATTTTTAGCGCCGTTTCAGACATTGTTTTTTGTTCCGCTGTTATATTGGATTTTCGGCTCGATTTTTCGCTCTGTTCGCAGCGCGTTAGGTCGCGTTTCCCTGTTACGGCATAACAGCGGAAAATCGGTCGATTTTGACGGAAAAAACGCGGGAAATAGCGGTTGCTTTCCACTGTAGCGCGCAGGCCGAGCCGCCACCATTCATGTTACGATGAGAAAGAACGCCGGCTGCCCGGGGCGCCGCGCTCGCACGGATCACTTCCGGATTGAATCGACCAGATCGTTCCATCTAGGAAATGACTCTGTCATTCCACGGTCTTATTCCGCGCCTAGGGGCCCGGTCCGTGGGGCTCGTCCAGCGAAATCGATAACGATTCGGGGGACCGTGACGTTCGTCTCGGTCCGGAAAAGCCGCGCGTCTTGTTCAGATTAAAAGGGGTTCCCCGTGTCCAGATCCACCGTTGCCAAATCTTCCCTCCTGTTCGGCGCCGCTATCAGCGCGCTGCTCTGTTCGACCGGGGCCTCCGCCCAGGAGGCCGCCGCGCCGGTGGCGCAGGAGTCGGCGGACGTCGGGCTGAATGACATCGTGGTGACGGCGGAACGGCGCCCCGAGACGCTGCTGAACACGCCGCTGTCGGTCACGGCGCTCACCGGTGACTCGCTGCGCTCCTTCCAGACCGGCGGCGACGACATTCTCTCGCTCTCCGGCCGCGTGCCCGGCCTGTATGCCGAGACGACGACCGGCCGCATCTTCCCGCGCTTCTACATCCGCGGCCTCGGCAATATCGATTTCTATCTCGGCGCGTCGCAGCCGGTATCGATCATCCAGGACGATGTCGTGCTCGAGCATGTCGTGCTGAAGTCGAACCCGGTGTTCGACGTGGCGCAGACCGAAGTGCTGCGCGGACCGCAGGGATCGCTGTTCGGCCGCAACACCACGGCGGGCATCATCAAGTTCGACACGATCAAGCCGACCCAGGAGTTCGAAGGCCGCGGGCAATTCTCCTATGGCAGCTACAACACGATCACGGCCGATGCCGGCGTGGGCGGCCCGATCGTCAAGGACCTGCTCGCGTTCCGCGTCTCGGCGCTGTACCAGCACCGCGACGACTGGGTCGACAATGTCTTCACCGGCACCAGCGCCGACGGCACCGTCTCGCCGAAGAAGGACGCGATGGGCGGCTTCGACGAGCGCGACATCCGTTTCCAGCTGCTGTTCACGCCGGGCGACCGCTTCTCGGTCAACGTCTCCGCGCATGCCCGCGATTATGACGGCACCTCCACCCTGTTCCACCGCGCCGCGCTGAAGAAGGGTTCGAACAGTGTCGACGCCGAGCCGCGCGACAAGGTCGCGTTCGACGAAGCGATGAACAACCCGCAAGCCTACACCACCTATGGCGAGTCGGTTCGCGCCGCCTATGATTTTGGCGGCGTCGTGCTGACCTCGATCAGCGCATACGAGACGACGTCGGGCTTCAGCCGCGGCGACACGGACGGCGGCGCGGCGGCCAATTTCGGCGGCACCGGCTTCGGCGAGTCGCAAGGCAATGTGCGCAATCTCGATCAGTTCACCCAGGAAGTCCGGCTCGCCAGCGACGGCGACAGCCGCTTCAAGTGGCAGATCGGCGGCATGTATTTCGATTCTCGCGACATCACCGATTTCTACCAGCGCGCCTATTTCCTCACCACCGCCGCGCGCAACCCGAACAACTGGGTGCGGTTGCATGACGTGAACACCTCCTGGGCGGCGTTCGGCCAGCTCAGCTACGAGATCCTGCCGAGCCTGACGCTCACCGCCGGCGGCCGCGTGACCGAGGACAAGAAGACCACCCAGCTGCTGAAGACCGCCAACAGCGCGACGAACGCGGTGACCTATACCGGCCGCCGCTTCGTCGAGTTGAAGGACACGCAGCCGAGCTGGGATTTCAGCGCGCTCTACCAGGTCAATCCGGACGTGAGCCTCTATGCCCGTGTCGCGCGCGGTTTCCGCGGCCCGACCATCCAGGGTCGTTCGGCGGTGTTCAATTCGGACTTCACCACGGCGAATTCCGAGACGATCCTGTCCTGGGAAGCTGGCTTCAAGAGCCGGCTGTTCAACAACATGCTGAGCCTGAACGCGACGGCCTTCACCTATACGGTCGACGACATCCAGCTGAACGGCAATGATTCCAACGGCAATGGCGTGCTGTTCAATGCCGACAAGGCCAAGGCGTACGGCCTGGAAGCCGAGGCGGAGTTCCGCCCCACGTCGAACCTGAGCCTCGGCCTGGGCCTCAGCCTGCTGCACAGCGAGATCAAGGACAAGCGCGTTTATGCGCAGGTCTGCGCGCTGAACGGCGTGGTGGTCTGCACCGTGCAGAACCCGACGATCACGGTGCCGGTGTTCGGATCGCCGGCGGTGTTCGCCCAGATCGACGGCCAGCCGCTGCCGAACGCGCCGGAATATACCGTCAACTTCAACGGCCGCTACGACGTGCCGCTGGGCAATGGCGGCAAGGTGTTCGTGGCGACCGACTGGAACCTGCAGGGCTATACGAACTTCGTGCTCTACAAGACCAAGGAGTTCTATTCGGACGGCACGTTCGAAGGCGGCCTGAAGCTCGGCTACTCCGCGCCGGGCGGTGCCTATGAGGTCGCGCTGTTCGGGCGCAACATCACCAACGAGAAGAACCTGAAGGGTGTGATCGAGAACTATATGGCGGCGGTGTTCAACGAACCGCGCGTCATCGGTATCTCGGTGAGCGGCAAGTTCCGCTAAGCACCTTTATATCTTCCGTTCGTCCTGAGTAGCCGTTGAGCTTGTCGAAATGGCGTATCGAAGGACAGGCCTCACGCCATGTCCTTCGATACGGGTCTTCGTTACGCCTTCGGCTACTCAGCCCCAACTCAGGGCGAACGGAGGGTGGCCAATAGCTGCCCGTCATGCCTTTGGCTGACGGGCGGCGGCTCAGGAATTCCTCAGCCGGCCATGCGGGCGAGTTCCTCGCCCAGCTTGTCGAGCGTCTGGCTCCAGCCCATCGGCGCGCCCTGGACCATCATCGGCGCCAAGGTCATGTCGGCAAAGACATAGGTCTGCACGACGTCGATCCGCGTGCCGCCGGCCTCGTCCGAGAAATTCACTTCGGTCCAGGCGTTGAACAGCAGCTTCCCGTCCCCGCCCTCGGCGCGCATGTCGAGCACCAGCCGCTCGTTTGGCACGAGTTCGGCAACGCTGCCGCGCGACCAATGCTCCGTGCCGTCGGGGCCGCGCATGCAGACATCGAAGGTGCCGCCGACCCGCATGTCGACGGTCGCCTCGGGGACCATGAACACCGCCGGCGCGAACCATTGCTTCACATGCTCGGCCGTGCTCCACGCCTCGAAGGCGAGCGAGCGCGGCACCGGATAGACGCGCGAGATGCGCAGGGGCTCAAGCGTTTCAGCCTTTTGTGCCATGGTCTTCTCCTTTGTTCATGAGCGTGCCGAGATAGTCGCCAAGCCGATCGAGACGGTGATCCCATTCGGCGCGACGCTGCTGGATCCACTGCTCCGCGTGGCCGAGCGCGGCGGTGTTGAGGCTGCAGGTGCGCACCCGGCCGATCTTCTCCGACCTGACCAGCCCAGAGCTTTCGAGCAGGGCGATATGCTGCATGACCGCGGGCAGCGACATGGCGAGCGGGCGGGCCAGCTCACTGACCGAGGCCTCACCGCGCGACAGCCGCTCGACGATCGACCGGCGGGTGCGGTCAGCCAGGGCGTTGAAGGCGAGATCGAGCGAATCGTGTTGGTTAAGCATATGCCTAACTATCGCGGCGGCGATAGTTAGGCAATGGCTTTAGTGTTGGATCGAAAGCTCAGGAAACCCAGTCCAGCAGGAAAGCGACGATTTCCCATACTTCTTCGCGACGGCGCAGGGCGTAGACGCCCGCTCGACCGCAGCCGCCGCATTTAAGCGTAGCATTGACGAAAATCGTGTCACCCGATCTGAACGGGGAATCGAGGATTAGCGCAGTGGCGCATGTGTCCTCGGTATCGACCAGTTCCATTTTCACCCGAAGGTCGCTCTGGTCGATATGCGTCTCGAGCGCCGGTGCCGTCGTTTCGCTGAAAATAGCGCGAAAATCGCCGGCGACGGACGCCCGCACGGCCTTGTTGCTGGAGGCGAACGGCTCGAACGCCCACGAGTTCTCCGGGACAGCGGCGAGATTTGCCCGCACTTCGGGCCGCAAGGCCGAAACGGGCGGGTACTGGGCGGCGGTGCGAACGACGCAAAGGGAGCCAGGATCGGCGTAGCGGCCGATGATGGTCCGAAATACCTGACGCTCGGTTGCCGGCTCGACAGCATGCGCGACACCGGCGAAGAGAAGCGTCGACAGCGCTGCGAGCAAGCGTAGCGTAGGGCGCATCAGGCTTTCCACTCGCCCGATTTGCCGCCGGTCTTGGTCAGCAGGCGGACGCCGCCGATCGTCATGCCTTTGTCGATCGCCTTGGCCATGTCGTAGACCGTCAGCAGCGTGACCGAGACGGCGGTGAGCGCTTCCATCTCCACCCCGGTCTTGCCTTCGGTCGCGGCGGTGGCGGTGGCGGTCACGCCGGTTTCGTCCACGGCGAGGTCGATGGCGACGCGGGTGAGGGGCAGGGGGTGGCAGAGCGGGATCAACTCGCTGGTGCGCTTGGCGGCCATGATACCGGCGACGCGGGCGACAGCGAGGACGTCGCCCTTCAGCGCGGTGCCGTCGCGGATCGCGCTGGCGGCTTCCTGGGACATGTCGATGCGGCCGGTGGCTCTGGCTTCGCGGGCGGTGATGGGCTTGCCCGAGACATCGACCATATGGGCGGCGCCGGTTTCATCGAGATGGGTGAGGTTGGTCATCGAACTATTTCCACCGATATTGGCTACCCCCGTTCGCCCTGAGCTTGTCGAAGGGCTGTTCTTCTCTTCCGCGAAAGAAAGAACAGGGCTTCGACAAGCTCAGCCCGAACGGGGAAGGGGTTGTCTGTCCCAATCCTTCTAGCGCCTCGGCATGTTTCTCGACTACGCTCGAAACGAACGGAAGGAAAATCGGGTCTTTTCGCCCTGATGCACCCACTTCGCCCTATAAACTGACCGTCACCCCGGACTTGTTCCGGGGTCCATCGTGCCGCACACGCACCGAACGCAGCTCTTGCGGAGACATGGATGCCGGAACAAGTCCGGCATGACGGAGGTAAGGTTACCCCACCAGCGCCCGTGTCGCTGCCTCGACGTCATGCTGGCGCATCAGCGCCTCGCCGATCAGGAAGCAGTGCACGCCGTGTTCCGCCATCTGGTCGAGATCGGCGCGGATGGTGAGGCCGCTTTCGGCGACGAAGGTGGAGTCGGCCGGCGCCTTGCCGACCAGGCGATAGGTGTTGTCGAAATCGACGGTGAAATCGCGCAGGTTGCGGTTGTTGACCCCGATCAGCCGCGACTTGAGCTTCAGCGCGCGTTCGAGCTCTTTCGCGTCGTGCACCTCGATCAGCACGTCCATGCCGCATTCGAGCGCGCTCGCCTCGATCTCGGCGAGCAGGCTGTCGTCAAGCGCGGCCATGATCAGCAGGATCGCATCCGCGCCGATCGCGCGGGATTCGGGGACCTGCCAGGGATCGACCATGAAGTCCTTGCGCAGCACCGGCAGGCTGCACGCATCGCGCGCGGTGGTAAGATAGGAATCCGCGCCCTGGAACCAGGGTTCGTCGGTCAGCACCGACAGGCAGACCGCGCCACCGGCCTCATAGGCACGGGCATGGGCGGGAGGATCGAAATCGGCGCGGATCAGGCCTTTCGAGGGGCTGGCCTTCTTGATCTCGGCGATCAGGGCGTGGCCGGTCTTCGCCCTGGCGTCGAGCGCGGCGCGGAAGCCGCGCGGCTTGGTCTGGCGCTCGATGCACGCGTCGATTTCCGACAGCGGCATGGTCGCCTTGCGCGCGGCGACTTCGGCGCGCTTGGTTTCGAGAATGCGTTCGAGGATGTCAGTCATGGGTAAGCGATCCAGCGATCGAGCAGAGTCCGGGCCGCGCCGGAATCGATCGCTTCAGCGGCCAGGCTGGCCCCTTCGGTCAGGTCGGCGGCCTTGTCCGCGACCATCAGCGCGGCGGCCGCGTTGAGGAGGACGGCGTCGCGATATCCGCCCTGCTCGCCGGCGAGCAGGCGGCGCAGCGCCGCGGCGTTGTATTCGGGATCGCCGCCGCGGATCGCCGCGATGGCATGGCGGGGCAGGCCGGCGTCCTCGGGGGCGATGCGGGCCGGCATCGAGAGGCTGCCGATGCTGACCGTGACGGTCGGACCGGCGCCCGAGACTTCGTCCAGCCCTTCCTCGCCCGAGACGACCAGAGCAGCTTCGATACCGAGCTGTTCGAGCGCCTGGGCATAGGGCGCGGCGTAATCGGGGCGGGCGATGCCGATCAGCTGGCGGGTGACGCGTGCCGGATTGGAGAGCGGGCCCATCAGGTTGAAGATGGTGCGGCGGCCGATATGGCGACGGATCGGGGTGATGCGCTTCATCACCGGATGATGGTTCGCCGCGAACAGGAAAGCGATACCGATATCGCGCAAGCTCGCCTCGGCGTTCAGGCCGGCGCGCTCCATGTCGAGGCCGAGCGCCTCCAGCGTATCGGCGGCGCCGGCCTTGCTCGAGGCAGCGCGGTTGCCATGCTTGGCGACGGGCACGCCGCAGGCCGCGACGATGATCGAGACGGCGGTGGAGACGTTGAGCGTGTGATGCCCGTCGCCGCCGGTGCCGCACACGTCGATCGCCCCGTGCGGCGCGTCGATCGGGATCATGCGCGCGCGGAGCGCCCTGGCGGCCTCGGCGATCTCGATGCTGGTCTCGCCCCGGTCGCTGAGCGCGATGAGGAATTCGGCGATGGCCTCTTCCGAGGCCTTCGCGTCGAGAATGTCGGCGAACGCTTGTGCCGCGCTTTCGTGGGAGAGGGGGGTGGTGGGATCGGGGAGGGGGGTCATATTCCCCTCCCGCTTGCGGGAGGTGTTAGGGGAGGGCACGTCCCCGAAAGCCGCCCTGAATTGGACAGGCCCTCCCCCGACCCCTCCCGCAAGCGGGAGGGGAGAGTTTCGCCGCGAGCGATAGCGCCTCCAGCCTTCACGCCAGCGCCTTCACATCGATACCGGCGAGCCGCACGAAATTCGCCAGCAATGCATGGCCGTGCTCGGTCGCGATGCTTTCCGGGTGGAACTGCACACCGTGGATCGGCAGGGTCGCGTGGCGGAAGCCCATCACCGATCCGTCGTCGGCGGTCGCGTTGACGATCAGGTCGGCGGGAATGTCCTCGACGATCAGCGAGTGATAGCGCGTCGCGGTGAAGGGCGAGGGCAGGCCTTCGAACAGGCCAGTGCCGTCATGCACCACCGGCGAGGTCTTGCCGTGCATCAATCCGCCGCGCACGACCTGGCCGCCGAAATGCTGGCCGATCGCCTGATGGCCGAGGCAGACGCCGAGCAACGGCTTTTCGGCCTGTGCGCAGGCCGCGACGAGTTCCAGGCTGATGCCCGCCTCGTTCGGCGTGCAGGGCCCGGGCGAGATCAGGAAGCCCTGCGCGTTGCTCTCGATCGCCTCGCGGGCGGTGAGGGAATCGTTGCGCACGACTTTCACTTCGGCGCCAAGCTCCATCAGATAATGGACCAGGTTCCAGGTGAAGCTGTCGTAATTGTCGATGACGAGGATCATGCGCGTCGCCATATAGGATGCGCGCGCTTGCGCAACCACGCCACGATACCGACATGGTTTGGGCCGGCTCCCGCTTCATTCAGGGCGGAGCAATAGCGAGGCGTGGAAGTGATGCCCGCCCAGGAGGTCGCGTTTATGTTTCGTATGATTGCCGTCGCCGCTCTGCTGTCGCTCTCGGGCGTTGCGCATGCGCAGGACCAGCAGGCCGAATCCGGCAAGCCGCCCGAGCGCATCCGCAACGTGACGCTGACCGGCGCCGAATCCTGCCCCAAGCCGGTCGATGGCGAAGTCGTGGTGTGCAGCACGCTGGAGGAACCGTACCGGATTCCCAAGGCGCTGCGCGAGACCAAGAAGAGCGCCGCGACCAACAGCTGGGTCAACCGCGCGGCGACGCTCGACGAGGTCGGGCGCGAGGCGGGCGGTCTGCCCGACACCTGCTCCCCGGTCGGATCGGGTGGCCAGACCGGCTGCGCGCTGAAGATGAATCAGCAATTCGCCGCCGAGCGCGCGGAGAAGAAGCGCCAGGAGAGCGTAATTCCCTGAACCTCCCCCTCGCCGAAAGGGAGGGGTTAAGGGGTAGGTGCGCGTGTCTGCGCGCTCCGAAAAACTCGCCCCGCCAAGCCCGAAGCCTTGATCGGGCGTCGAGCCCCGATCAAGGCTGCCCCACCCCTTGCCCCTCCCCTGAAGGGGAGGGATGAAAAGAGTTATTGGCCGAACCCCACTGACGATGCCTGCGCGACCGCTTCGCGTGCCGCCGCGAGTAGCGCGCCGGCCTTGGCCTCGCACTCCCTTTGTTCATAGGCCGGGTCGCTGTCGGCGACGATGCCGGCGCCGGCCTGGACGTGCATGACGCCGTCCTTGACCACCGCGGTGCGCAGCACGATGCAGCTGTCCATCGATCCGTCGGGCGAGAAATAGCCGACGCCACCGGCATAGGCGCCGCGCACTTCCTGCTCGAGTTCGGCGATCACGCCGCAGGCGCGCACCTTGGGCGCGCCGCTGACCGTGCCCGCGGGGAAGCCGGCGAACAGTGCATCGAGCGCGTCGTGGCTCTTGTCGAGCCGGCCGACAACGTTCGACACGATGTGCATGACATGGCTGTACAGCTCGGTGGTGTAGCTTGCCGTCACCTTGACCGAACCCGCTTCCGCCACGCGGCCGACATCGTTGCGGCCGAGATCGAGCAGCATCAGATGTTCCGCGCGCTCCTTGGGGTCGGCGAGCAGGCTCTGGCGGTTGGCCTCGTCCTCGACTGCCGTACGTCCACGCGGGCGGGTGCCGGCGATCGGGCGGATGGTGACTTCGCCGTCGCGCACGCGCACCAGGATCTCGGGACTCGAGCCGGTCAGCGCGAAGCCGGGCAGGTCGAGATGATAGAGGAAGGGCGACGGATTGATCCGGCGCAGCGCGCGGTAGAGCTCGAACGCGGGCAGCGCGAAGGGCGCGGTGAAGCGCTGGGCGAGCACGACCTGGAAGATGTCGCCGGCGACGATATAGTCCTTGGCGCGCGCGACCATCTCGCCATAGCGGCCCTCGGCCAGGACGGGCGTGAGCGCGATCTCGGCCGTATCGACCGCGCGCACCGGCGCCGGCAGCGCAGCGGTGGCGAGGCGGGCGGCGACGGCGTCGATGCGGTCCTGGGCCTCGACGACGATCGCGCCCGGCTCGCGCGCCGTATCGGGCCAGACCGGGGCGACGAGGAACAGCGCGTCGGCCAGCCGGTCGAAGATCAGCACGACCGTCGGGCGGACGAACATCATGTCGGGCAGGCCGAGCGGATCGTTCGCCGGGCGATCGAGCTTTTCGACCAGCCCGACCGTCTCATAGCCGAAATAGCCGACAAGACAGGCAAGCGCCGGGGGCAGCTCCGCCGGCACGTCCATGCGGCAGGTGGCGACGAGCGCGCGCAAGGCCTCCAGCGTCGGCGCGTCGCACGGCTCGAACGCTGCCCTGTCGGTCAGCCAGTGGCGGTTGATCTCGGCGCGGGGGCCGGCGGCACGGAACAGCAGATCGGGGGCGAGGCCGATCAGGCTGTGCCGCCCGCGTGTCGCGCCGCCCTCGACGGATTCGAGCAGGAAGTCGCCGCGGCCCGGCTCGATCAGCTTGAGCGCCGCCGCGACCGGAGTCTCGGTGTCGGCGATCTGGCGGCGCCACACCAGGGCCGGCCGCCCCGCCGCGAGGGCGGCGATAGCGGCTTCGGTCATTCCGGACGCCCCAGGATTAATTGGAGCCGCCCTGGCCGGTGAGCGCTGCGCGGACCACGCCGATCGCCTTTTCATTCTTCTTCACGCCGACCGAGCGGCGCACCGCCTCCGTGAACTGCTGCAGATATTCGCGGCCGATCACCTGGCCGATCTGCGCGCGGGCGCGGTCGATCACCGGCTTCTGGCCGGCGGCGTTGCCGTGCTCGATATGGTTCAGATAGACGATGAGCCAGCCGGCCTTGTTCGGCGCCTCGATCATGCGCGCCTTTTTCTCCGCCATGCTGAACATCAGCGTGATCGCCGGCGGCACCGGCTCGCGCGTATTCTCGATCTGGCCGCGCGCGATCGCGGGGACGGTTTGCGGGCCGGGAATGGCCAATTTGGTCTCGGCCATGGACTGGGCGAGCGTCATGCCCTTGTTGACGCGCGCGGTGACGTCGACCGCCGCCTGGCGCGCGGCGCGCTGGGCGCGATCGATGACGAAGTCGCTGGCGACCTTCTCGCGGATCTGGGCGAGCGGACGGGCGGCCGAGGGCACGATGCGTGCCAGCGACACGAGCGAGAAGCTGCCGTCCTGGCCGACCGGCACCAGCTGCGGATCGTCGCCCTGCTCGGCGGCGAAGGCGGCAAGCAGCGCCTGGTCGAAAGCGGGATCGGCCTTCGCGGCGAGATCGTCGGGGTTGAGGCCGTTGGCGGTGAGCGGCGCGGTGTTGGCGGCCGCCAGTTTCTGGTCGGCGACGATCTCGTCGAAGGTCGCGTGGTTGCCGATCGCCGTGTCGATCGCGTCGCGCTTCTGCTGCAGCATGGCGGTCGCCTTTTCGGCGCTCAGCTGCGTGACCAGCTCTGGCCGGGCCTGTTCGAGCGATTTGGCCTCGACCTTCTCGATTCCGTCGACGCGCAGCACGGTGAAGCCGAGCGGCGTGCGGAACGGCCCGAGCACCGCGCCCTTGGCGGCGGCGAAGGCGGCATTGGCGATCTCGGGCGAGTTGGCAGTGGTGTAAGCGGGCTTCTCCGCGGCCTTCACCGTGTTGGGCTCGAGCCCGGCGGCGCGGGCCGCCGCCTCCAGCGAGCCGGCCTTGGCCGCGGCGACGAGCGTGGCCGCCGCCGCCTGGGTCGGCACGACGACCTGGACGATGTCGCGCTTCTCGGTCGCCTGGAACTTCGCCTTTTGCAGCGCCGCATAGCCCCTGGCGATCTCGGCCTCGGTCGGGATCGCGATCGCCTTGATGCCGTCCAGCGTGACGGTCGCGTAGCGGATCACGCGGCGTTCCGGCACGGTGTAGCGGGCGAGGTTGCGCTTGTAGAAGGTGGCGAGTTCCGCATCGGTGGGCGGCGCGCCCTTGCCCATGGCGGGGGTGGGGATGAAGCCGACCAGGCCGTCGCGCTTTTCGAGCAGCAGCGAGGCGAAGGGCAGGGCCATCTTGACCGGCACCTGCGACGCGCCGGAGGTCGGCACCAGCAGATGCTGGGTGAGCGTGTCGTTGAGGATCTCGGCGCGGAGCTGCCGGTCGGTCAGGCGGGCGCGGCCGAGGAACTGCTCATAGGCGCTCTGGCTGAACTTGCCGTCGAGCCCCTGGACCGCGGGCAGGCTGGCGATGCGGCCGTCGACCAGCCGCTTCGACGCGACCAGACCCTGGTCCTGCGCGAACTCGGTCAGCGCGAAGGTGTTGATCGTGCCTTCCAGCGTCGACTCGACGCCGCCCTGGTTGACGAACTGGACCATGTCGAGCGTCGGCTGCTCGCGGCGGGCGCCGTCGAGCTGGTTCTGCACGCGCTCGCGCAGATCCACCTCGCTGAGCTGGGTGCCGCCGACCTTCACGACCGAATCGCCCGATATACGGCCGGAGCCGCCCATGCCGGTGCCTTCCATGCCGAACAGGAGCGCGATCAGCGCGAGCACGCCGAGGGTGATGAAGACCCCCACCTTCGAATTGACGGCGCGGCGGATGAGACTGAGCATGGTCGAGAAGAGCCGATCTATTGGGGCTGAAAGGTAACGAACTGCGACGCTTTACGGGGACCGGCACGCTCCTTCAAGCTTGTGCGATCCGGAAAGGGGGCGCTATCGGCTGACGCATCAAACGGGGAGACGCGGCTTTGGCACGACGCAGGCTGATTGCAGGGAACTGGAAGATGAACGGCAGCCTGGCTGCCCTGGCCGAGCTGGACGGCATCGCCGCGGCGGCGGTGGCGGCGCCCGGCGTCGATGTCGCGATCGCGGTGCCGGCAACCCTGATCGCCGGCGCTGCGGCGCGCGTGCCTGGTCTCGCGATCGGCGCGCAGGACGTGCACCCGGTCGACAAGGGCGCGCATACCGGCTGCATCTCGGTCGCGCTGGTGAAGGAGGCGGGGGCCGTCTTCTCGATCGTCGGGCATAGCGAGCGCCGGGCGGATTGCCACGAGACCGACGCGCAGGTGAAGGCCAAGGCCGAAGCGCTGCGCCGCGGCGGGCTGAGCGCGATCCTGTGCGTCGGCGAGACGCTGGCCGAGCGCGATGCGGGCCGGGCGGAAGAAGTGGTGACCGGGCAGCTCGCGGCGTCGCTGCCCGAGGGCGCGGCGGCCGACTGGCTGTCGATCGCCTATGAGCCGGTCTGGGCGATCGGCACCGGGCGCACGCCGACCGTCGACGACGTGGCCGCGATGCACGGCGCGATCCGCGCGCGGCTGCGCGACCTGATCGGCGCCGAGGCGGACAAGCTGCGCATCCTGTACGGCGGATCGGTGACGGGCGACAACGCGGCCGAGCTGCTCGGCGCGGGCGATGTCGATGGCGCGCTGGTCGGCGGGGCGAGCCTGACCGCGGCGAAGTTCGTGCCGATCATCGAGGCGGGCGCTGCGCTGGGGTGAGAGCGCGCCGTGTCGCGCCAAGTATTGGTGTTGGAGGCGGGGGCGGACCGGACAGTATTCGCGGAATTTCGCGACCCACTTGCGAGCGGGGCGGAATCGGGTGGTACTGGCGGTGCGCGGCGGGTGTTGAGTAGTCGATACTATTGATGCAGGTGCGGCAAGAAACGCGCGGTGAAAAAGTGCGGGATGTGAATTTGACGCGTTCTTCCCGAATTTCGCGACCCCTATCGGATATTCTTGGGGCTCTATTTGCGAATAAATTGGGCGGAAAATCTTTAGTGTCATGGCGCGCCTCGTCGATCGCCGTGGGGATGCCATCGGCGCAAGCAGTCTATGCCGGCTCGGAAGCTGGTTGAATTGATGCGCGTGGAGAGACCGAATTAGCTGGGCAGGGAAATCGATCTACACGCCGTGCCGAGGCCCTTACTGCCGTCTTGTGGGTCCCACCTCGGCGCAAATCCCCCGGGGCAAACGACAACTATATCCGATTTGGTGCATTTAAGCCAATTCTTCAAAGATTTGGGTTGCAGCGACACCGTTGCCCAATTCTACTTGGCGCCAAGGAACAGCGAGTCGCACAAGCGACCAAGCCAGCGTCAGAGCACACGCGACATATCGTGCGATTCCAGACGGTTTCGCAGGCGGGATCGGCTGTCCGAAAATGCCTGCTTGCAATGTTGGATTTGATTTGTTCTTTTTTTGTTCTGCCGGGCGAAGCCGGCTCAACGGGGGAGTATCCATGGTTCGGATTAGATCAGGGTTGCTGGTCGTCGCGGGCGCGATCGCCGTGGCGGGGATTGCCAGCGCGACCGGCCTGTCGGGCGGCTCGGAGACGATCAATTACACCTATGATGCCAAGGGCCGGCTTATCCAGGTCAGGCATTCCGGCACGGTGAACAACAATCTGGTCGCGAACTACACGTTCGACGACGCGGACAATCGCAAGATGCTTAACATCACTGGTGCGCCTTAAATCATCCCGAAAAGTCAAGATTCCACTCGTCGACTGTTCTTCAGGAGCGCGGATTATGTCTAGCCACAGGCTCATGCGCGGCCTTATTTTGCTGTTTGTACTATTTGGTGTCGCCTCGGTGTCGGTGCAGGCGCAAGTCGTACCACCCGTACGGCAGTCGGTCGATGCGAATGGTGTCGATCTGTTCCTCGGAACAATAAACGTGCAAACGCCCGGAGTGTCCATCGGTGGCGAGCAGGGCCTGTCGTACAGGTTAATTTGGATCGGAAATCAATGGCGTGATTCACTCACTGGATCGCTGTCGATCAGCGGAAGCTCCTATACTGTTAGTTTTGGTCCTTATTCCGATCAGTTTATGCTGTCAGGTTCTTCCTATGTCGGAACTGAGGGCGGCGGGGCAACCCTGGTTTACAATGGCACTAATACTTACAATTATACTGCCGCGGATGGGACAATTGTCACTTTCTCTACTGCTGTCATCGCGGGAACTGGCTACTCAGCGCTCGTGTCCGCTGTGCTTAAGCCATCCGGTGATAGACTCGGTTATGAGTACGAGAGCACTCAATATTGTACGAGCGCAAAAGAAACCGAGGGCGATCCCATCTGCCTAACCTATGCAACTGCCTATCGATTAGCTGCGATTACGAGCAACTACGGCTATCGTTTTGAGCTGTCGCATGGTGTAGACCTCATAACGCCTAGTGAGTACCCATCGAACGTAGACGAGTGGAAGAGACTTGCGGGCGGCGGCATGGGCAACATGGCGGTCGCTTCCCCCAACTTCCGAATGATGAACGTCTCGCGCACATATAGCGGTGGCTTAACCTATGACACAGTTACCGATCCACTCTCGCGGCAAACTATCTATCGAAGTTACGCCTCGGCACTTCTTGGCATCAAGCGACCCGGCAGCAGCAGTGAGGATGTAACGATAAACTACACTGGCGGGCGCGTTACCAACATCGTGACGGCGGCCGGAATACAGACCTATGCCACTTCTGACGCAGGTGGAGTCCGAACCGTTACAGTCACCGATCCACTTTCTCACTCTACCATCTACACCTTTGACATTGCCTCGCAGCGCATGACCTCGGTTACTGATGCGCTTGGTCTTACGACCAGTTTTCAGTATGACTCGAAGGGCCGGCAGACTCGTATCACTTTGCCCGAGGGTAATTATGTTCAGACCACCTACCAATCTCTGGAAAGAGATAATGTGATAGAAACCGACGTTGTGGCCAAACCAGGCTCCAGCGTGGCAACCATAACCACTCTAGCCAGCTTCGATGCGACCTGCTCGAATCCGGTAAAGTGCAACAAACCTAACAACACGACCGATGCTAAAGGAAACGTGACAGATTATTTATACGATCCTACCTTTGGTGATTTGCTGGCAATTACGATGCCACCCGCGACTGCGGGCGGAGCACGTGCAAAGATGACCAACGGCTATTCGTCGCTGTTCGCTTATTACAATGTTTCCGGAATTCCTGGAGGTAGTATAGTTGCTTCAAGCTATCCAGTCCGCCGCCTTACCAGCACCTTTACCTGCCAAACAAATTCAAGCTGTGCGGGAACTTTAGATGAGGTAAGAACAAATTTTAATTATGGTCCGCAGACGAGTGGGGTCGGCAATAACCTTCTTCTCGCGTCGGCGAGCAAAGGTGACGGAACGGGTGTAGTTAGTGCAACCGTCACCTATGGCTATGACGAAGCAGGAAACCGTATCGTCGTCGACGGCCCGCTGGCGGGTACGGCTGACACGGTTACGTATCGTTACGACGCTGCGCGCCAGACTCTAGGTAAGATTTCCCCAGACCCAGACGGCGGCGGCCCACTTAAGCGGCGCGCCCAACGCGTCACCTATAACTTGCGAGGCGTACCATTTGTCACTGAGATCGGTACGGTAAATGGCACAAGCGATAGTGACTGGACTGCGTTTGTTTCTGCCCAGCAAGTCACGACAACGTTCGACTCCGCGGATCGTAAGGTGAAAGAAGTAGTCACCGCAAGCGGAAATACGTATCGAGTGACGCAATACAGTTATGATGCCGGCGGTCGGCCAGAATGCACGGCGCTGCGCATGAATAGTGCAATGTGGGGATCGTTACCTTCGTCAGCCTGTACACTTGGAGCGAGCGGCGGTGCGGGCCCTGATCGGATAACGAAAACGACGTACGATAACGATAACCGAACTACCGTGATTCAGACGGCGTTCGGGACATCTGATGAAGCCAACGAGGTGAGCACGACCTATTCGAACAACGGTAAAGTTGCGACTGTTACGGATGGCCAAGGCAACAAGACTACGTACGAATATGACGGTCTCGATCGGCTTGTGAAGACTCGCTACCCCGACATTGTGGCAGGCGCAGGTGCAAGTTCGACCATCGATTACGAGCAGCTTGTTTATGATGTGAGCAGTAACGTCATTAGCAGGCGGTTGCGAGGATACGCGGGCGATGCGGGTAAACACATCGACTTTGCCTATGACAATCTCAACCGCATTATATTTAAGGATCTTCCAGAGTCCGGCGCCGACGTGACATATCAATACGATCTGCTCGGACGTCCGACCATGGTTTACAGACCCGGTATTACCCACACTATTACATATGATGCGCTTGGCCGAATCACCAGCGAAGGGCAGCCATTTGGTTCGATGAGCTACCAGTACGATCTGGCTGGTAACCGTACAGCACAGGTTTGGAACGATGGCTTTTATGTGAATTACGATCATCTCGTGACGGGGGAGGTGACGGCAGTCCGTGAAAATGGCGCTGTCTCAGGTGTCGGGATTCTTGCGACCTATAACTATGACGACCTTGGTCGTCGCACTGCGATCAGCCGCGGCAACGGCACGGTGACGAGCTATGGTTTCGATAGCATCTCACGCCTTTCGTCGCTGGATCAAAATCTCGCGAGCACGACTTATGATCTAAGCTTGGGGTTTGGGTATAATCCCGGCGGTCAAATCCTTAGTACGACGCGGTCAAACGACAGCTTTGCTTGGACGGCATCCGTTAGTGGCGGCAATGCCTATGGGATTAATGGCCTGAACCAAGTTTCTACGGTGGCGACAGCGGCGGGTATTGGTGTCGTCGGGTATGATGCTCAAGGCAATCTCACCAGCACCGGAACTAATAGCTACACGTATAGTTCAGAAAATCTGCTGGTGAGTAGCTCTGGCGGCACGACACTATATTACGATGTTTTCGGTAGGCTTGTAGAGTATGACACGAGCGTCTCCACGCGTTTCCTTTATGATGGCTCGCATATTGCGGCCGAGATCGCAAATCCGTCAGGCGTCGTGACCAAGCGCTATGTTTACGGCCCTGGCTCGGATGAACCCCTGGTCTGGTACGAAGGTTCGGGCACCACCGACCGTCGCTGGCTGCACGCGGACGAGCATGGGTCGGTCATCGCGGTGACAAACAGTTCGGGCGCCGCCGTAGCAATCAATAGCTATGACGAATATGGTGTGCCGGCGAGCGGTAATATCGGGCGCTTCCAATATACAGGTCAAGCATATCTTCCTGAACTTGGCCTATATTATTATAAGGCGCGCATCTATTCCGCGCGACTTGGCCGATTCATGCAAGCTGATCCCATAGGTTACGGTGGTGGGATGAGCATGTACAACTATGTTGGAGGGGACCCCGTAAATTTGCGAGACCCCAGCGGACTAAAGGCTTGGGGCGGATGCACGGGCTCCATACTAAGGCTTTGCCCCAGCTATCTTTGGGGCAACGGCAGTACTGGAAGTGGAGGAAGTTCAGGCGGAAAGGGTGACGGCAAGGGAGGAAGCGGTGGAGCATCAAGTGGCAGTACTGGTACCGGCACCGGGGGTAGCCAGGCCCCGCATCCTTGTCCACCTTGCATAGACGCTGCGACCGCTTCGGTCGCCCAAGTGCGAGCCTCTATTTTGCACTATGGTGGATACTGGCAGGGTGCCAAATGGGTCAGCGTAAGTCCGCTACAGCTTAGTGGCGGATTGACAACCTATAGAACTATAGAAATCGGTATGCTTGCACTTGGCGTGGGTGAAGCGGCAATGGCTGCGCGAGGAATCGCGCTTCTGAGCGAAGGGGGTGCGGCCGCCGCAGAAGATGGTGAGGAAGTGGTCACTCTATATCGTGGGGTGGACGCATTGCATCCTGGTTACAGCAATGCACTTAATGGTATTGCTAATCCGATAAGCGGAACTGCTAGCGCTAGCGAACACGTCTTTCTGGGAAACACGGCAAGCGGGCTTACGTCTTGGACATCCGAGTACGCCGTTGCAGAGGGATTCGCTACTCGAGAGAGTGGGGCGGGCGTTATCTTATCGAACGCTTTTCCTAGAAGCGCGCTTATACCTTCTCCGGGCAATGCAGTAGGTTTGGGCGAATCTGAGTTTCTTATCCGTGGACCTGTGACAGGGGCCGGGGTAATTCTAGTGCCGTGATGGAGAGCCAAATGCTTCAAATCCTTAAGCGTTACGCAGGAGACGCTCGCTTTGCGTCGGTTATCGGCGTAGCGCTCGATATTCTAGGTTCCGCAAACGTGGAGCGTGAAGCTACGCCAAGCATGCTTCTCCAATCGTCAAAGACGATTGCCGATCTTCATGCCTTTAGGAAAAGGTCCGGATACTACAAGGATGGCTCGGTGGTAGGACTAGATGAGTCTATAGCATCGTTAGCTGAACATGATGTTCCCGTTCGGGCCGGACTTATAGAAACGGACCGAGGATATATTGGAGTTTGGCTTGATGAGCAGGATTGTCTGCTGGGCGTAATGGTCTTTTCGATAAATTCCTGAGTATCACCTGAGTATCACATGATTAATTTATGGGAATAACGGTGACAGTGCATTAATTGCGTTTACAGTTCGCCGGCGATAGCATGGCTGGATGGCACGCCTGGCACGCGCGGTTTTTCCGGGTCATCCCCATCATGTGACGCAGCGCGGCAATGGCCGCGCGCAGACCTTCTTCAGCGACGCGGACTATGCGCTTTATCGCGATCTCCTCGCCGAGCATTGCGCGGCGGCCGGGGTCGAGGTCTGGGCCTGGGT
>NZ_JBFUDK010000013.1:0-154398 GCF_056404755.1 Sphingomonas sp. P2_B6 | reverse complement strand
GGCTTGGAGCGCGGAACATCTTTCCCGCGCTCCAAGCCCCTCCACCATTTGCAGAAGGTGCAAATGGTCCCCCTCCCCGTTCCGGGGAGGAATGAAAAAGAAAAGGGCCGGAGGTTTCCCTCCGGCCCTTTCTCTTTTCCAGCCAGTCGGCCGGGCAGTTCTGGAATTCCGGCGCAGGCCCTTCGACTGCCTGCCAAGGCAGGCGCTCAGGGCCGGCGCTGTCGTCGGACGGGTCGGCGGCTTGCCGCCGACCCGCCGTCCTTCCTCGGGCGGCCTGCGCCAGCTTGCGCTGGCGCAGGCCGCCCTTCGGATCAGAAGTCCATGCCGCCCATGCCGCCCATGCCGCCGCCGCCCATGGGCATGGCGGGCTTGTCTTCCGGCAGCTCGGACACGGCGGCTTCCGTCGTGATGAGCAGGCCCGAAACCGAGGCCGCGTCCTGGAGTGCGGTGCGAACGACCTTGGTCGGGTCGATCACGCCGCTCTCGACGAGGTTCTCATACTGGTCGGTCTGCGCATTGAAGCCGAGCGTCGGGTCGTTGCCGTCGAGCAGCTTGCCCGAGATCACCGCACCGTCATGGCCCGCATTCGCCGCGATCTGGCGAACCGGCGCGTAAAGCGCCTTGCGGACGATATCGATGCCGCGGGTCTGGTCGTCGTTCGCGCCCTTCATGCCCTCGAGTGCCTTGGTGGCATAGAGGAGCGCCGTGCCGCCGCCGGGGACGATGCCCTCTTCGACCGCTGCGCGGGTTGCGTGGAGAGCGTCGTCGACGCGATCCTTGCGCTCCTTGACTTCCACTTCAGTCGAACCGCCGACCTTGATCACGGCAACGCCGCCGGCGAGCTTGGCAAGACGCTCCTGGAGCTTCTCCTTGTCGTAATCGCTGGTGGTGTTCTCGATCTGCTGGCGGATCGCGTCGGTGCGGCCCTTGATCGCGTCATGGTCGCCAGCACCATCGACGATGGTGGTGTTGTCCTTGTCGATCGTGACGCGCTTGGCGGTGCCCAGCATGCCGATCGTGACGCTCTCGAGCTTGATGCCGAGATCCTCGGAGATCATCTCGCCCTTGGTCAGGATCGCGATGTCCTCGAGCATCGCCTTGCGGCGATCGCCGAAGCCCGGTGCCTTGACCGCTGCGACCTTGAGGCCGCCGCGCAGCTTGTTGACGACGAGCGTGGCCAGAGCCTCGCCCTCGATGTCCTCGGCGATGATCAGGAGCGGACGGCCCGACTGAACGACGGCTTCCAGGATCGGGAGCATCGCCTGCAGGTTCGACAGCTTCTTCTCGTGGATCAGGATGTACGGATCGTTGAGCTCGACCGACATCTTCTCCGGGTTGGTGATGAAGTAGGGCGAGAGATAGCCGCGGTCGAACTGCATGCCCTCGACGACGTCGAGCTCGAATTCGAGACCCTTGGCTTCCTCGACGGTGATCACGCCTTCCTTGCCGACCTTCTCCATCGCCTCGGCGATCTTCTCGCCGACGACGGTGTCGCCGTTAGCCGAGATGATGCCGACCTGGGCGATTTCCTTGGTGCCCGACACGGGCTTGGAGCGCGCCTTGAGGTCCTTGACGACTTCGATGACCGCGAGGTCGATGCCGCGCTTCAGGTCCATCGGGTTCATGCCGGCGGCCACCGACTTCATGCCCTCGCGGACGATCGCCTGGGCGAGCACGGTCGCGGTGGTGGTGCCGTCGCCGGCGACGTCGTTGGTCTTCGAGGCCACTTCGCGCAGCATCTGCGCACCCATGTTCTCGAACTTGTCCTTCAGCTCGATCTCCTTGGCGACGGTGACGCCGTCCTTGGTGATGCGCGGTGCGCCGAACGACTTGTCGATCACGACGTTGCGGCCCTTCGGCCCAAGCGTGACTTTCACTGCGTCGGCGAGGATGTCGACACCGCGCAGAATGCGTTCACGCGCGTCACGCGAAAATTTTACGTCCTTGGCTGCCATGTGAGGCTACCCTTTCAAATTGGAAGTTGAGAAAGTTCGGGGGCTGAATTCAGCCGACGATCCCGAGAATATCCGACTCTTTCATGATCAGCAGGTCTTCACCGTCGATCTTGACCTCGGTGCCGGACCATTTGCCGAACAGGATCTTGTCGCCGGCCTTGACGTCCAGCGGGGTGATCGTGCCGTCCTCGGCGCGAACGCCGGTGCCGACGGAGACGACTTCGCCTTCCTGCGGCTTTTCCTTGGCGGTCTCGGGGATGATGATCCCGCCCGCGGTCTTCTCTTCAGCCTCTACGCGGCGGACGAGGACGCGGTCGTGCAACGGACGAAAGGTCATATGCGCTAGTCCCTTTTCAATGGGTCGATGAATCGTTGTTAGCACTCGCCTCAGGTGAGTGCCAGCACGGCGCATATGTGCCCGGCCTTGTCGCGCGTCAACCGCCGCTGGCTGAAAAATGCCACCAATCGTCGTTCCGTCGAGACGGCGCACAGAGGACCGGCCAGGGGCCAGGCTGGGGCTTCCGGGGCTGGTACGGAAGTTTACTCGCGTTCGCGCTTGCTCTAGCGGTTGGGGCGTAACCGCATGTGCAGGGGTACCGCTTAGTGAAACTCGTTCGGGGCGCCTGGAAGATCCTGGTCGGCATCAAGGACGCGCTCGTCCTGATCGCCATGCTCATCTTTTTCGGCCTTATCTTCGGCGCGCTTTCCGCAAGGCCGGGGCCCACCGTGATCCGCGACGGCGCGCTGGTGCTGCGGCTCGACGGGCGGATCGTCGAGCAGCCGGCCGAGGCCGATCCCTTCGCGGCGCTGGGCGGTTCGGCCCCGCTGCACGAATATCGGCTGCGCGACCTGGTCCGCGCGCTCGACAAGGCGAAGGACGATGATCGGGTCAAGGCGGTGGTGCTCGATCTCGACTCGTTCGCCGGCGGCTACCCCGCTGCGGTCGACGAGGTCGCCAATGCGGTGCGGCGGGTGCGGGACGCGAAGAAGCCGGTGCTCGCTTACGCCACCGCCTATACCGATTCCGCCTATCGCCTGGCCGCCAATGCCGGCGAGATCTGGATGAGCCCGATGGGCGGCACCCTGTTCATGGGCCCCGGCGGATCGCAGCTTTACTATAAGGGGCTGATCGACAAGCTCGGGGTCAACGCGCATGTCTACCGCGTCGGCAAGTATAAATCCTTTGTCGAGCCCTATACCCGCGCCGACGCCTCGCCCGAGGCGAAGGAAGAGAATCTGAAGCTCTACGGCGTGCTGTTCAGCCAGTGGCAGGAAGCGATCGCCAGGGCGCGCCCCAAGGCGAAGTTCGCCGATTTCCTGACCAGGCCGGGTGAAGTGGTCACCGCCGTCCAGGGCGATATCGCCAAGGCGAACCTGCAGGCCGGGCTGGTCGACAAGCTCGGCACCCGCTTCGATTTCGGCAAGCGCGTGGCGGAGATCGTCGGGTCCGACGGCAGCAAGCCGGCCGGCACCTTCAACACGATCAAATATGCCGCTTATGTCGATGCCAATCCCTTGCCGACCGGCGGCGCCGCGATCGGCGTGCTGACCATTGCCGGCGACATCGTCGACGGAAAGTCCGGCAGCGGCACTGCCGGCGCCGACACGGTGAGCAAGGCGCTGCTCGACGGGCTGGCGAAGAAAGACCTCAAGGCGCTGGTCGTGCGGATCGATTCGCCCGGCGGCTCGGCGCTCGCCTCCGAGGACATGCGCCGCGCGATCATGGAGGCGAAGGCGCAGAAGCTGCCGATCGTCGTGTCGATGGGCAGCCTGGCCGCGTCGGGCGGCTATTGGGTGTCGACCGCGGGCGACGTGATCTTCGCGCAGCCCAACACCATCACCGGATCGATCGGCATCTTCGGCATCATCCCCTCGTTCGAGAATACGCTGAAAAAGATCGGCGTCACCACGGACGGGGTGAAGACGACGCCGCTGTCGGGCCAGCCCGACGTGATGGGCGGCTTCACCGCGGAGACCGACACGATCTTCCAGGCGGGCATCGAGAATGGCTATCGCCAGTTCATCACCCGCGTGTCCGAGGCCCGCAAGCTCAGCCCGGCGCGTGTCGACGAGATCGGCCAGGGCCGGGTGTGGGACGGCGGTACCGCGCGCCAGATCGGCCTGGTCGATCGTTTCGGCGGATTGCAGGACGCGATCGACGAAGCGGCGAAGCGCGCCGGCCTGAAGCCGGCAGACGTCCATGCCGAATATCTGGAAAAGAAGCCGGCCTGGTTCGGACAACTCGTCCAGAAGTTTCTCGGCGACAATGACAATGACGACACCAGCGAGGGCACCGACGCCTTCACCCGGATTTCGGCCGAGCGCCGGGCGATCTTCGCCCGCGCGCTGGGCGATGTGAAGCGCATCGGCACCGGCGCCGCGATCCAGGCGCGCTGCCTCGAATGCGAAGGGCTGGGCGGCGGTTTCGGCACCGCCAGCGCGTCCGCCTCCGACATCAAGCTGCTCGATTTCGTACTCGCAAAGGTGACTCAATGATCGCAATCCGCGCCGCCCGATCCGACGACGCCGCCGCCATTGCCGGAATCTATGCACCCTATGTCGAGACCGGCACGGTCTCGTTCGAGCTCGAGCCGCCGGACGCGCGGGCGATGCGGACTCGCATGACGTCGTCCGACGGGCTCTATCCCTGGCTGGTCGTCACCAATGGCGACGAGGAGGGCGGAGTGCTTGGCTATGCCTATGCGACCAAGTTCCGCGACCGGCCGGCGTACAAGTATATCGTCGAGACCTCGGTCTATCTCGCCAGCGGCACCCAGGGTCAGGGCAATGGGCGGCAGCTCTACGAGGCGCTGGTCTCGACCTTGCGGGCGCAGGGTTTCACGCATGCGGTCGGCGCGATCGCGCTGCCCAACGACCATTCGATCCGCCTGCACGAATCGGTCGGCTTCCGCCGCACCGGCGTCCTGCGCGAAGTCGGCTACAAGCAGGGCCGCTGGATCGACGTCGGCTTCTGGCAGCGCGAGCTGAACCCGGCGACGATCCCGCCGCTCGAGCCCAAGCCGTTCAGCGAGGTGGGGCTGGTACGTAGCTGACGTCGCTCTTTCGGGCGGCTGGCCTGGCGATCAGGTCAAACAGTCGTGCCGGAACAGGTCGTTGCTTGTTGGAGTAGATGGCCTTTGTGCTCCCGCGAAGGCGGGAGCCCAGACTGGGCTTCCGCCTTCGCGGGAGCACAACGAAGCAGACATCGCGCCCGGTACCGGGGAGGCGGTCGATTCAAGCCGCTTTGGTTTGTTGATATGGCCATCGCGCCATCTCGCACGAGGCGCGAAGTACAGCATGAAGATAAACCGATACCCCTCGCGTAATTGTTACTTGCCGGCAGAATGATGCGCGACTCGTCCGGCAGTCCCCCGAAGCTGTGCGCGTTACTTGCAAGATCGCGCTCTGCCGGTGCCGCGAAAAGATTCTGCAGGTCCGAAATAGCGTCCGATTCCGGCCCCTTCGCAGGTGGGTCGCAAAATTCGTTCGTTGCTTGGTCTGGTTCGCGGGCCCATCTTGCGCGTTCCCGAACAGCATCGAGAAATAGTGTCTCTCCAACACCGCGTCTTGATCCGCTCTCGCACGGCACGGGTCTTTCAACCCATCATCCTCTCGTCTAAAGCCCGCCCACTCATGACTGACGCATCCGACACCCAGCGCGATTATCGCGACACCGTCTTCCTCCCGAAGACCGATTTCCCCATGAAGGCAGGCCTCGCCCAGAAGGAGCCCGCCATCCTCGAGCGCTGGGCGTCGATTGGCCTGTACGATCGCCTGCGCGAGCAGCGTAAGGGACGCGAGCGCTTCATCCTGCATGATGGCCCGCCCTACGCCAATGGCGACATCCATATGGGCCATGCGATGAACAAGGTGCTGAAGGACATCATCGTCCGCAGCCAGTCGCTGCTCGGCAAGGACGCGCCCTATGTGCCCGGCTGGGATTGCCACGGCCTGCCGATCGAATGGAAGGTCGAGGAAGCGTACCGCGCCAAGAAGCTCGACAAGGATCAGGTGCCCGTCGCCCAGTTCCGCGCCGAATGCCGCGCCTATGCCGAGAAATGGGTCGCGGTGCAGCGCGTCCAGTTCGAACGGCTCGGCGTGATGGGCGACTGGGAGGACCCCTACCTCACCATGAAATACGAGGCGGAAGCCGCGATCGTGGGCGAGCTGCTCAAGTTCGCCGAAAGCGGCCAGCTCTATCGCGGCGCCAAGCCGGTGATGTGGTCGCCCGTCGAAAAGACCGCTTTGGCCGAGGCCGAGGTGGAATATGAGGACGTGGTGTCGACCCAGATCGACGTCGCGTTCGAGATCACCGAGGCCCCGAATGCGCCCGAGCTGGTCGGCGCTTATGCGGTGATCTGGACGACCACGCCGTGGACGATCCCGGTCAACCAGGCGCTGAGCTATGGGCCGGAGATTGAGTATGTGCTGATCGCGGAAGGCGATCGACGCTATCTCATCGCGGAAAATTTGATCGGCGAGTTCTATTCTCGCGTCTTCTCCACTTCGTTCCCCGGCGAAGGCCGGGGCCCAGTTACGCAGGTCCCTCAACTGGACCCCGGCCTTCGCCGGGGAACAGAAGACGGAGGCGATGCGATAGGCCGTGGCGCGATCCTGTGGCGTGGCAAAGGCTCGCAGCTCGCCGGCGCCATCGCCCGCCACCCGATGCACCATCTCGGCGGCTTCTTCGCCAAGCCGCGCCCGTTCCTGCCCGGCGACTTCGTCACCACCGACGCCGGTACCGGCCTGGTCCATATGGCCCCCGATCACGGCGAGGACGATTTCCTGCTGTGCAAGGCGCACGGCATCGATCCGGTCTTCGCCGTCGATGGCGCGGGTATGTACCGCCCTGACTGGCTGTGGCTGGGCGGGCAGGGCAGCGTCATCAACAAGAAGTTCGTCGCGTCGGACGGGCCGATCTGCACCGATTTGCGCGAGGCGGGAGCCTTGCTCGCCGCGTCGGACGATTTCGCGCACAGCTATCCGCATAGCTGGCGGTCCAAGGCGAAGGTGATCTTCCGGGCCACGCCGCAATGGTTCATCCCGATGGACGAGATCAAACAGGATCTCGCCGTCGCCGAGCCAATCGAGCTTGGCGCCGATGCCGGTTTCGCGCCGATGCTCGGCCACGGCGTCGGCAATGCGCCGACCCTGCGCGAGATCGCGCTCGACGCGATCGAGCGGACGCGCTGGGTGCCCGAGCGCAGCCGGAACCGCATTCGCGCAATGGTCGAAGGCCGGCCCGACTGGGTGATCTCGCGCCAGCGCGCCTGGGGCGTGCCGATCGCGCTCTACGTCAATCGCGTGACCGGCCAGTATCTCAACGACCCCGCGGTGAATGCGCGCATCGTCGATGCGTTCAAGGCCGGCGGCGCCGATGCCTGGTTCGCGGCGGACCATCAGGCGTTGCTCGGCGAGAAATACCGCGCCGAGGATTATGAGGTGATCACCGACATCCTCGACGTGTGGTTCGATTCCGGCTCGACTCACGCCTTCGTGATCGAGCAGCGCTATGGCGAGGGTGTCCGCGCCAATCTCTATCTCGAAGGCTCGGACCAGCATCGCGGCTGGTTCCAGTCGTCGCTGCTGGAAAGCGCCGGCACGCGCGGCCGTGCGCCCTACGACGCGGTGCTGACGCACGGCTTCGCGCTGGACGGGCAGGGGCGCAAGATGTCGAAGAGCCTCGGCAATGTCGTCGATCCGCTCAAGATCATCCAGGAATCGGGCGCCGACATCCTGCGCATGTGGGTCGCCTCGACCGACTATTTCGACGATGTGAAGATCGGCAAGGAAGTGCTCGCGACGGCCTCCGACGCCTATCGCAAGCTGCGCAACACCTTCCGCTATCTGCTCGGCGCGCTCGACGGGTTCAGCGACGCCGAGAAGGTCGATACGCGGCACATGCCTGAGCTGGAGCTCTACGTGCTCCACCTGCTCGGCCGGCTCGATGTCGAGCTAAAGGCGGCGGCGGAGAATTTCGAGTTCAACCGCTATCTGCGGCTGCTCACGGATTTCGCGCAGGACGATCTGTCGGCCTTCTTCTTCGATATCCGCAAGGACAGCCTCTATTGCGATGCGCCGGACGATGCGAAGCGCCGCGCCTATCGCACGGTGCTCGACATATTGTTCGACGCGCTGGTGCGCTATGCCGCGCCGATCCTCTGCTTCACCGCGGAGGAAGTGTGGCAGGCGCGCTATCCGGACGATCAGGGCTCGGTCCATTTCCTCGAATGGCCCGTCCTGCCCGCACTCCCGGGCGACGATGCCGTCGCGACCGTCTGGGCCGATGTCCGTGCGCTGCGCGAACAGGTGACCGAGGCGATCGAGCCGCTGCGCCGCGAGAAGATCATACGCTCCAGCCTCGAGGCCGAAGTGGTGGTGCCGAAAGCGCCGCTGTCCAACGAGGCGCTGGCCGAACTGTTCATCGTGGCGAAAGTGACGACGGGCGATGCCGTGTCGGTCACCCGCACCGCTTTCCACAAATGCGGCCGTTGCTGGCGCCATCTGCCCGACGTCGCGGAAGATGGCGCGCTCGACGATCGCTGCGCAAAGGTCGTTTCGCGATGAGCAAGCTTCCCGTCACCGGCCTCGCCACCGGCGCCGTCCTGTTCGTCGTCGACCAGGCGGCGAAATATGGCATCACCGAGGTGCTCGACCTCGACGCGCTGAGCAGTGAACGCGCGATCACCCCGTTCTTTATGTTGCGTTTCGTGCCCAACCCGGGCGTTTCGCTCGGATTCTTGCGCGCGGATAGCGACGTCATGCGCTGGGGTCTGGTCGCGCTGACCGCAGCCATCGCGATCGGCGTGCTGGTATGGATGCTGCGAGAACGCAACAAGCAGGATCAGATCGCGCTCGGCCTCGTGCTGGGCGGCGCGATCGGCAATATCCTCGATCGGGTGCGTTTCGGCTATGTCGTGGACTTCGCGGATTTCCATATCGGGGCATGGCGCCCCTTTTTGGTCTTCAATGTCGCTGATGCGGCGATTACGATAGGGGTGCTCATCCTGCTTGTGCGAGCGCTCCTGGTGCGCGACAAGCCGCGGGCAGGGCGTGCTTCAGTGGAGAATATGAATGCGTAAGTTGGTGTCGATCGCAACCGGGCTCGGCCTGTCCGTCCTGCTCGCCGGTTGCGGCCATGGCGGTATGGACCGTACCCGCCCCGACGAGTTCGCCGTCGCCCGGCAGGCGCCGCTGGTGATTCCGCCCGATTTCTCGCTGACCCCGCCCCAGCCCGGCGCCGCGCGCGCCAATGACGTGAGCCCCAACGCCCAGGCGCTCGACGCGCTGTTCGGCGGCAAGTCGGCGCGCTCCGCGTCGGAGAGCGCGACGATCGACGCGGCCGGTTCCGACGTCGCCGATCCGGGCATCCGCTCGGCCGTGGGCGATCCCGGCACGACGGTGGTCGACAAGGGCTCGACCACCCGCGACATCGTCGCCGCCCCTGAAGGCGACGGCCAGGACGCCCGCGCCGCGACGCCGAATCCTTGAGCCAAAACTCCCCTCCCGCTCGCGGGAGGGGTTGGGGGAGGGCTTGTTGGACAAAGGCTACGGCAGACCGACGCTGCGGGCTCGCGAATTGCGCGCCAACGCGACGGATGCCGAACGCTTGTTGTGGGTCCATCTCAGCGCCCGAAAGGTCGCAGGCGTCCGGTTCAACCGGCAGGTCCCCATTGGTACCTTCATCTGCGACTTTGTATCGCGTGCGGCCAAGCTGATCGTCGAGGTGGACGGTGGCCAGCATGATTCAAATGCGTCGGCGGATGCGGCACGAACACGATACCTTGAAGCACGGGGCTTCAGGGTGATTCGCTTCTGGAACAACGAAGTGCTGCAGCAGATCGAGGGTGTAGTAGCTGAGATCGAGCGCGCGCTTGCGGACATGCCCTCCCCCGACCCCTCCCGCGAGCGGGAGGGGAGTAGTATCGCGCCCGAACCATGCGCGCGATCCTGATCCGCAGGCTCGCGACCGCGGTTCCGACGCTGCTGGCGGTCATCCTGCTGTCGTTCGTGCTGATGCGGACCGCGCCGGGCAGTCCGTTCGATGGCGAACGGCCGCTCGATTCCGCCACCCGCGCCGCCTTCGCGGCTGCCTATGGGCTCGACAAGCCCCTGCCCGAACAGGCGGCGCGCTACCTGGGCGGCGTGCTGACCGGCGATTTCGGACCGTCTCTGGTCTATAAGGACTTCACCGTCGGTGCGCTGATCGGGCAGGGCCTGCCGGTGTCGCTCACCCTCGGCGGCCTCGCGCTGCTGCTGGCGCTGGCGCTCGGCATCGGCGCCGCGACCCTTGCCGGGACGCATGCGGGCGGCCGGATCGACCGTGTGATCATGAGCGCCGCGACGCTGCTGACGGCGATCCCGACCTTCGTGACCGGCCCGGCCCTGGTCCTGGTCTTCGCGCTTTGGTTTCAGGTGTTGCCGGTTTCCGGCCTGGACGGCGCCGGGTCACTGGTGCTCCCGGTGGTCGCGCTGGCGTTGCCGGTCGCCGGTGCGATCGCGCGGCTGGCCCGCGCGGGGCTGGCGGTGGCGCTGGCGCAGGACCATGTGCTGACCGCCCGGGCGCGCGGCCTCGCGCCGCGCACGATCCTGTGGCGCCATGCCCTCAGGCCGGCGCTGGTGCCGGTGGTGAGCTATCTCGGCCCGGCCGCGGCCGGGCTGCTGACGGGCGCGGTGGTGATCGAGACGGTGTTCGGCCTGCCCGGCCTCGGCCGCTATTTCGTGCAGGGTGCGCTCAACCGCGACTACCCGCTCGTGCTCGGGGTGGTGATCCTTTATGCGGGCCTGATCCTGCTGTTCAACCTGATCGCCGACCTTGCCTATGGCTGGCTCGACCCGCGAGTGCGCGGATGAAGGTCGCGGGGTGGACCATCGCTGCATTGGTGCTGGCGGCGTTGCTGCTGCCCTTTGCGCTGCCCTGGGGCTATGACCAGATCGACTGGCAGGGCGTTCGCGCCGCGCCCTTCACGCATGGCCATCTGCTCGGCACCGACAGCGTCGGGCGCGACCTCCTGGCCAGGACCCTGATTGGCACCCGGATCACGCTGACGGTCGCGGCGGCGGCGGCGCTGGTCGCATTGCTGATCGGCACTGCCTGGGGCGCGGTCGCCGGCTGGGTCGGCGGGCGGGTCGACGAGGCGATGATGCGCGTGGTCGACGCGCTCTATGCATTGCCCTTCATGTTCGTCGTCATCCTGCTGATGGTCGTGTTCGGCCGGTCGATCGTGCTGGTCTTTCTCGGCATCGGCGCGGTCGAGTGGCTCACCATGGCGCGGGTCGTGCGCGGGCAGGTGATGGTGCTGCGCCACCGGCCCTTCGTCCTCGCGGCGGAAGCGGCGGGCGCCCCGCCCGGCGCGATCCTGCTGCGCCATGTCCTGCCCAATGTCGCCGGCGTCGCGCTGGCCTATCTGCTGCTGACGGTGCCGCAGGTGGTGATGGTCGAGAGCTTCCTGTCCTTTCTCGGGCTCGGCGTGCAGGAACCGCTGACCTCGCTCGGCATCCTCGTCCATGACGGCGCGGAGGACATGGACGTCGCGCCGCTCGCGCTGCTGGTGCCGGGCGGGGTGCTCGTCGGTCTGATCCTTGCCCTGACCGCGCTGGGCGAGCGCCTGCGCGATCGGCTCGCGCGGTGACGCTCTACGCGGTCGAGCGGCTGGGCGTGGCGATCGGCGGGGTGCCGCTGGTCCATGACATGAGCTTCGTGGTCGCGCCCGGCAGATGCACCGCGCTGGTCGGGGCGTCAGGGTCTGGCAAGAGCCTGTCCTGCCTTGCGCCGTTCGGCCTCAGCCCGGGCGTCACGCGCGGATCGGCGCGGTTCGAGGGGCGCGAGCTGATTGGCCTTGGCGAGGCGGATCTCCGCCCGATCCGGGCGCGGGCCGGCTTCGTGTTCCAGCATCCGTTGACCGCGCTGACACCGCATCTGACGATCGGCGCCCAGCTGACCGAAGCCGCGACGGCGCTGGGCGGGGCGCGGCCCGATCGGAGAAGGCTTGCGGCGATGCTCGACCGGGTCGGGCTCGCCACGCCCGACGCGAAGCTCGACGCCTATCCGCATCGCCTGTCGGGCGGCGAGCGCCAGCGCGTGCTGATCGCCGCGGCCATCGCGCACGGGCCGTCGCTGCTTGTCGCGGACGAGCCGACCAGCGCGCTCGACGCGCATCTGCGCCACGCGATCATGGCGGTATTGGCGCGGCTGCGCGATGACGGGCTTGGCCTGTTGCTGGTCAGCCATGATCTTGGGCTGGTCGCACACCATGCCGACACGATCGTGGTGATCGAGGCAGGGGCGGTCGCTGAGGCAGGCGCCACCGATGACGTCATGACGCACCCCAATAGCGCCGCGGCCCGCGCGCTGATCGCCGCCAGCCCGAAGCTGGACGATCCGGCGCCGGATCCGCCGGCGACGGGCGGGACTCTGGTCGAAGCGCAAGGGATTCGTGTCGGCTTTCGCGCGCCGGGCTGGCGCGGCGGGCGGATCATGGCGGTCGACGGCGCGTCGTTCGCGCTCGCCGAAGGCGAAGCGCTGGCGATCGTTGGCGCCTCGGGATCGGGCAAGTCGACCCTTGCCCGGGCGGTCGGACGGATCGGGCCGTGCGATAGCGGTCAGGTGCGGTGGCGCGGCGAGGCACTGCCTCCACGTCGGGCAATGCGGCGCGAGCACCGCGCGCGGATGCAGGCGGTGTTCCAGGATCCGGCGGCGAGCCTCGATCCGCAATGGACAGTGGCACAAAGCGTCGCCGAACCATTGCGGCATCTGATGCCCGGACTGACCGCCAGCGAGCGCCGGACACGCGCGATCGAGGCCCTCGAGACGGTCGACCTGGGCGCGGATTTCGCCGACCGGCGCCCGGCCGGGCTGTCCGGCGGGCAGGCGCAGCGCGTCGCGATCGCGAGGGCGCTGGTCGCGTCGCCCGATCTGCTGATCCTCGACGAGGCGACCTCGGCGCTCGATGTGCTGGTGGCCGGGCGCATCCTCGAGCTGCTGGAGCGGCTGCAACGGACGCGCGGGCTCGCGATCCTGATGATCACGCATGATGTCGCGGTCGCGCGCCGCCTGTGTCACCGCATTGCGGTGATGGAGGCGGGACGGATCGTCGAGGACGGGCCGGCCGATGCAATCGTCGCGGCGCCGCGATCGCCGGCGGCGAAGGCGCTGATCGCGGCGAGCGGGCAAGGAAAAGGGGACGGCGCAGGCCGTCCCCTTCCGCCCGTGACGATTGCTTAGAAGGCGGCGCCGACCGAGAACACCACGCCCGATCCGCTCAGGTTGCGGTTGCCGAGATAGACGTCCTTGTTGGTGTCGACATAGCTCGCACCAAAGGTCAGGTGGTTCCAGGTGACGGTCGCGCCAAGGCCCCAATCGGTATATTCGTCGCCGATCGAGATATAGCTCGGCCCGAAGGTGTGGCCGAGATGCGCGGTGAGGCCGATCGGCGTGTTGGGAATGCCGGCCGACAGATCGCCGGCGAGATAGAGATTGTCCTCCTTGCCGTTGCCGACACTGAGCGCATCCGCCTTGGGCGCATAGTTCGCGGTCACCTTGCCGGTGACCGGTCCCGACGTTGCGGAGACCGAGATATAAGGCTCGACGAAGTCGGTCGGCGCATGGCCACCGCCCGGATAATAATAATAGAGAACGCCGCCATCGAGCTTCACGCCATTACCGAAGGTGTGCGAATAGCCCATGATCAGGTCGAGCTCCTGGTCGCTGCCGGCAGCGACATAGTCGTCGATCGAGGAGCCCCAGACGGTCGCGTAGAGGCCCGACTCGTGGCTCACGGTGAAGGTGCCCTGCAGCGCCACCTTCTTGTCGGTCTGCGAGATGCCGCGGAAACGGTAGTCCGACACGACGGTCGCGCCGCCGGAGACGGTGAAGGCCGGCGGCGGCGCGGTTTCTTCCTGCGCGAAGGCCGGGGTGGCGGAGGCGAGCATCAGCGCGCAGAGGCTGATCGTGGAAAAGCGCATGGGTGTCCCTTTCGATTGAAAACGGGTCCCCACCTGCAGCCGACCAGACCAGGCATCTATGGAAGGCCGTGCAACGACCCGTGCCAATGTTTCCGTTCGGTAAGGAAAGATTGCCGAAACACGCTGCAGCGCACAACATAATTCTGTCACACGCCCGCCGGTTTGCGGAGCATGTTGCACCAGCGCAACAGTGGTGAGGCATCAGATCACCGGTTTTGCGGGCGATGAATAGTTGTTGACATGTATCTGACGATGCGCAAACGGGATCTGGATTCCATGGTCCCTGAACAGCCACAAGAACCGGTTGAGCATGTCGGAGCGGACCCTGCCGATCCCGGTTTTCGGGCTCGCTGATCCAGGCGAGGACGATGCGTGCAACCTGTCATTCACGCCCGGAGCTCATTTGCCGGATTCTCGCCAGCCCTGCGCATTCGACCAGGCCGCGGCAGGATTTATGCGAGCGCGGCCCGGAAGCGTTCGAGCCCGGCGGCGAGATCATGGATCAGGTCGTCGGGATCCTCGATGCCGATCTGCAGCCGCACCAGCAGGCCCGGATCGCGGCGCTTGGTCGCGGTCCGGTAGCGCGCCGGATCGACCGGCAGCGCCAGGCTTTCGAACCCGCCCCAGCTATAGCCGATGCCGAAATGCTCGAGTCCGTCGATCAGCACGGCACGGGCCTCGTCGGTCGCGTCCCTGAGGGTGAAGGAGAACAGCCCGGTCGACCCCTTGAAGTCGCGCAGGAACAACTCGTGGCCCGGACAGTCGGGCAGGGCCGGATGGAAGACGGCGGCGACCTCGGGTTGCTCCTTCAGCCAATGGGCGATCTTCAGCGCGCTCGACTGGTGCTGGGCAAGACGGATGGCGAGCGTGCGCAGGCCGCGCGAGCCGAGCCAGCAATCGTCCGGGCTGGCGATCTGGCCGAGCTGGAAGCTCGTATCGCGCAGTTTAGTGAAATGGCCGGGTGCGGCGGTGACCGATCCGAGCATCACGTCCGAATGGCCGACGATATATTTGGTGCAGGCGAGGATCGACAGGTCGATGCCGCGTTCGATTGCCTGGAAATAGAGCGGCGTTGCCCAGGTATTGTCGAGCAACGTCACGATGCCACGCGCCTTGGCCGCGGCGACGATGGCGGGGATATCCTGCACCTCGAAGGTCAGGCTGCCCGGGCTCTCCATGAGGATCGCACGCGTCTTGTCGCCGATCAACTCGGCGATGCCGGCACCGACCATCGGATCGTAGAAGCGTGTCGCGATGCCCAGGCGCTTGAGCAAGCCGGTGCCCATCGACCGGGTCGGATCATAGGCGCTGTCGGGCAGGAGCAGCTCGTCGCCCGGCGACAGCACCGAGAGCAATGCGGCGGCGATCGCCGCGACCCCCGAGGGATAGAGGAAGGTCGCTTCGGCGCCAGGCTCCAAGTCCGTCAGCGCGTCGGCGAGCGACCATTGGGTGGGGGTGCCGCGCCGGCCGTAGAACAGGCGGTGATGCGTATCGCGCCCGCCCGCCGCGCGGAGCTCCGCGACCGAGCCGTAGAGGATCGTCGATGCGCGCCACACCGGCGCATTGACGATCCCCTGGGTCCATTCAGGCCGACGGCCAGCGGAGACGACGCGGGTCGCGTCGCCCTTGGTGTGGCCGTCCTTCTCACTCATTCGATACGCTCACGCTGTTCCCATTGCCTTGGGGGTTGACCGGTCGGCGCCCCATTCGGACCAGCTGCCGTCATAGATGGCGGCCTCGTTGCCCAGCTGGTGTGCGCCGAAGGCGAGGACAGCGGCGGTGATGCCCGATCCGCATGTCGTGACGAGGGGCCTGGCCAGATCGATACCCGCTGCGTCGAATTCAGCCTTCAGCGCCTCGCCCTGTTTCCAGGTCCCGTCAGCGTTGAACAGCTTGCCATAAGGCAGGTTCTTCGATCCCGGAATGTGTCCGGCATGGGTGGCGGCACGTGGATCGGGTTCCTCGCCGGTGAAGCGCGCCGCGGAGCGGGCGTCGAGCACCTGCTCGGCACCACTGTCGAGATTGGCCTTCATCTGGTCGAGGTTGCGCACGCTCTTGTCGTCGGCCCAGACGGTGAAGTGGCGATGGCGCAGGCTTTCCTTGCCGGTGGCGACCTCACGCCCCTCGGCCTGCCATTTGGCGAGGCCGCCATCGAGGATCGCGACGTCATGCGCGCCGAACAGGCGAAGCATCCACCAGGCCCGCGCGGCGGTGTGGTGCGGGGAATTGTCGTAGAGCACGACGCGGCTGCCGTCGCCCAGGCCAAGCGACTGCATCCGGCTGGCGAATTTCTCGGGCGGGGGCAGCATCGAGGGCAGGGGGTTCGACGTGTCGGAGAGGTCGGCCAGGTCCATGAACACCGCGCCGGGGATGTGCGCCGCTTCATATTCCGCCGCCGCATCGCGCGGCGCTTCGCCGGGCAGGGTGGTGAAATAGGTGGCGTCGACGATCCTGAGGTCGTTCGCGCCCATCTCGTTCGCGAGCCATTCCGTCGTAACCAGCGAGTCCATGTGTTCCTCCTAAATAGTCCGCTCGGGGCGAGCATCCGGTGACTCCCTCCCTCCACCGTCCCGGGGAGGAAGAACGACCCAAGGCCGGAGCGCTGGGCGGAAGGAAAGGAATCTCCTGATCTCGTGTCTAGCCAGTGGCGGGGGCGGCGTCGAGCCGGAGCGCGCGATTCCGCCGTTTTCCCGCAATCGTTCCATTTTACGCGCCGGCACCCTAGATAGTCGGTCATGACTCCCAAGCATCTCGGCCAGTCCAGCGCGCTGCCCGCTTCTCCCGAAGAGGCAGTGCTCGATTATGTTCCCAATCCGCGTCCGGGGCGGCCTTATCTGGTGCGCTTCACCGTGCCCGAGTTCACCTCGCTCTGCCCGGTGACGGCGCAGCCGGATTTCGCGCATCTGGTGATCGACTATGCGCCGGGCGAGACGATCGTCGAGTCCAAGTCGCTCAAGCTGTTCCTGGGCGCGTTCCGCAACCATCAGGCGTTCCATGAGGATTGCACCGTCGGCATTGGCGAGCGGCTGACCGCGGAGATGAAGCCGATCTGGCTGCGAATCGGTGGCTATTGGTATCCGCGCGGCGGCATTCCGATCGACGTGTTCTGGCAGTCCGGGCCGCCGCCGGAGGGCCTCTGGCTACCGTTGCAGGACGTCCCGGGATATCGCGGCAGGGGGTGAGCCGTTCATTTCGGCTTAATCTTGACGTAAGTTATCGCGAATCTCTTGTTGCGTTGCAGCAATGGTGCAACCATATTGAAACTTGGCCGTTCGTGGGAGGCAATTTCGGGGCTCCCAGCCCCGTTTCACAAGAGGTTTCAATCGATGGCTCCTTCGGAAAAGGTCGTGACCCCGATCGATCACCTGGCATTGATCGGCAATTTCCTTCCCCGGAAATGCGGCCTTGCAACATATACGACTGACACGTTCACCGCGCTGAAGGGCCGATTCCCCGAGTTGAAGATCGACGTCTATGCGATGGACGACCATCCCGGGCGCTATCACTACCCCGCCGAAGTGACCGCGAGCATCCCGGACCAGGACCGGTTCGCCTATATCGATGCTGCCCGCGCGATCGAGCGCAGCGGCGCGCAGGCACTGTGGGTCCAGCACGAATATGGCATCTATGGTGGGCCGGCGGGCGAGCATCTGCTCGCCCTGCTCGACCGGGTGTCGATCCCCGTCATCGTCACGCTTCACACCATTCTCGAAAAACCCAGCGCCGATGAACGTCGGGTGATGGAAGGGCTCCTGCGCCGGGCCGCCAAAGTCATCGTGATGGCCGAGCGCGGCCGCGAGATCCTGGAGCGCGTCTACAGCGCCAATCCCCGGTCAATCGTGATGATCCCGCACGGCGTGCCGGATCGCGCGTTCGTCGATCCCGCAACGTTGAAGGAGCAGTTCGGCTGGCAGGGGCGCAAGACGCTGCTGACCTTCGGCCTGCTCGCGCCCAACAAGGGCATCGAGACGATGATCGATGCACTGCCGGCGATCGTCGCGGAGCATCCAGACGTGCTGTACGCGGTGCTTGGCGCGACTCACCCCAATCTGGTCGCCCATGAGGGCGAGGCGTATCGCGACCGGCTGAAAGCGCTAGCCGCCGAGCATGGTGTGGGCGCGCATGTCGAGTTCATCGACGCCTTTCTCGAGCATGACGACCTGATCGACTATCTCCAGGCGGCCGATATCTATGTGACGCCTTACAACAACCCGGCCCAGATCACCTCTGGCACGCTGTCCTACGCCGTCGGCGTGGGCAAGGCGGTCGTCTCGACGCCCTATGTGCACGCGACCGAGATCCTCGCGGACGGGCACGGCGTGCTGGTCGATTTCGGCGACAGCGCCGCCTTTGCGCGCGAGATCAACGCGCTGCTGGGCAGCGAGGGCGACCGCATCGCCTTGTCGCAGCGCGCTTATGCGCGGGGGCAGACGATGATCTGGCCGCGCCTCGCCGAGGTGGCGATGGGCGAGATCGTCGAGATGGTCGCGACCAAGCCGCGCCGGATCGCATCCAGGGTGCGCCTGACGGTGCTCAAACCGGATATCGCCGCGGTCGAGCGGATGAGCGATTCCACCGGCATGCTCCAGCATTCCATCTATTCGGTGCCGGATCGCCGCCACGGCTATTGCATCGACGACAATGTCCGCGCGCTGATGCTGATGACGGCGATCGACACGCTCGACGAAGGCGTGCGCGACAAATGGATGACGATCTATGCGTCCTTCATCCAATATGCCTGGAATCCGGACAAGCGCCGTTTCCGCAACTTCATGAACTTCGATCGCACCTGGTGCGAGGAATATGGATCGGAGGATTCCAACGGCCGTACGATCTGGGCGCTGGGCGTGACCGCGCGGCGTGCGACGCTGGTCAAGCATCGCGACTGGGCGGTGCGGCTGTTCGACGAGACCGCGTCGCTCGCCTTCGAGCTGCAGAGCCCGCGCGCGCAGGCCTTCGCCATGCTGGGTGCCGCCGCGATGCTCGGCGCGCATCCCGGGCATGAACTGGCGCTCAACATCTTGGAGCGCTTCTCCAATGACCTGCTCGCGCTGGTCGAGGAAGCGCGGCGGCCGGAATGGGAATGGTTCGAGATCGTGCTCGCCTATGACAATGCGCGGCTGCCAGAGGCGCTCATTCGCGCCGGCATGATGCTCGGCCGCGAAGATCTGCTGAAATGCGGTCTCTCGACGCTGAGCTGGATCGTCGCACAGCAGACGTCACCCGAAGGCCGTTTCCGGGCGATCGGCACGGAGAGCTTCGGCCGCGCCTATGAAGAGCCGCTGCCGTTCGACCAGCAGCCGCTCGAAGCGCAGGCGACGATCGATGCCTGCTCTGCCGCGTTCAAGGCGACTGGTGATGCGCGCTGGGTCGAAGAGGCGATGCGTGCCTATCGCTGGTATCTCGGCCAGAACGACCTCGATCTGCCCCTTGCGTCGGCTCAGGACGGGGGCTGTTTCGATGGCCTTATGCCGACCGGTTTGAACCGCAACCAGGGCGCCGAGTCGATTCTGGCGCTTCAATTGGCATCTTGCGCCATTTCGGGGCTTTCAAAGCGGGCCGAAAGCATGGCAGGACCTGACGGACGCGCCGCCGCATAGCCTCGCTAGCGACGTCGCCAGGACGTCATTGCGCGAGGCCATACGTGATAGAACTGTTTCACCACGCACTGCGGCTGCATGCCGATCCTTCTCGTGTCGTGGTGCGTCCCTTTCATCTGGCCTGGGCCGGCAATGGCGGGAGCCGTACCGAGCGACTGGTGAAAGAGGTGATGGAACTCGACACCGCGGCGACGCGGGCCGAGCTGGAGCTGGTGCTCAAGGACTTCGAAGCGCGCCACTGGCAGACCCGGCGTGTGTTCATGACCCGCTATGACGAGATCGAGGAAATGCTCGGTCTCGACGGGACCGAGATCGGGGACGAGAAGCGCCAGCTGATCGGCGCCTATTTCTGCCACGAATACAGCTATGCCGCCGCCGCGCTGATGAACCCGAGCGCCGTGCCGCATTTCGACCAGACCGGCATGCCGGAAGGATCGTTGCGCATCCTGATGTCGCTGCGTGCGGTGGGGGAGGGCCATATCTCGTCGGTCGCCTTCCGCGAAGGCATCATCACCAGCCGGAACGAGCTGAAGCTGGCGCCCGAACCCCCCTTCGCCACCGCGACCGATGCGGTCGGCCAGGACGAAGAGGAGCTGCCCGAGGGCGAGATCACGGTCTTTCGCCATCGCGATTCCACCCTGTCGGGCACGGTGATCTTCCCGATCACGGCGGCACAGTCGAAGGGGCTGGAGGATCTGCGCCTCGTCAAGTTCACGCATGACGACGGCTCGGCCGAATGGCTTGGCACCTATACCGCCTATAATGGCTCGTCGATTCAGTCCGAGCTGCTGCGCACCCGCGACTTCCGCGCGTTCGATCTGGTGCCGATGACGGGGCCCGCCTCACGCAACAAGGGCATGGCGCTGTTCCCGCGCAAGATCGGCGGGCAATATATGATGATGGGGCGGCAGGACGGGGAGAATCTGTTCCTGCTCAAGTCGGACACCCTCACCCATTGGGAAGAGGGCGAGAAGCTGCTGACGCCGCATTATCCGTGGGAACTGGTGCAGATCGGCAATTGCGGACCGCCGATCGAGCTCGACGAGGGCTGGCTGATGCTGACTCACGGCGTCGGCGCGATGCGCAAATATTCGATCGGCGCGGTCTTGCTCGACAAGGACGATCCGTCGAAGGTGCTCGGCCGCACGCGCGAGCCGATCCTGGCGGCGGCACATGAAGACCGCGAGGGCTATGTGCCGAACGTGGTCTATAGCTGCGGCGCGATCCGCCACGGCGACAAGCTGTTCGTGCCGTACGGCGTGGCGGACAGCTCCGTGGCGTTCGCGTTCATCGACATCAAGGTGCTGCTCGCGGCGATGTGAGCCCCTCCACTGAAGGGGAGGGGCTTTAAGGTCAACGCGCCATCGATTTGGTCCGGTTGTAGAGCAGCCAGATCAGACCGGCGAACACGACCGGCGCCGCGAACAGCGCTATCGTCGCGAAGCTCGCGCCGACCACCGCCAATGGCGCGTCCTTGCCCGTGGCGCCGACGATGCCGGCAAAGGCTACGCCGAACAGGCTTTCGCCGACGATCAGGCCGGTTGCCGCGAGCGTGCCCATGCGCTCGGCAAAATCGGGGTTGCTCTGGCGCCTGGCCCATTTGTCGTAGAAATGGCCGATCAGCGCGCCGACCGGGATGAGCAGGGTCAGCGCCATCGGCAGATAGATGCCCATGCCGACGCCGAGCGGGGGCAGGCGCATCTTGCCGGCGCGGCCGAGCATCTCATCGAGGAAGATCACCACCACGCCGATGCCGGCGCCGACGCCGATCAGCCGCCAGTCGAGATCGCCGCCGAGCACGCCCTTGGCGAGGGACGAGATCAGCGCCGCCTGAGGCGCGGCGAGCGCAGTCTCCTTGGCATTGGGTGCGCCCTGGAAGGTGAAGGCGGTGTTGAGCAGGTCGAGCACCGGCGGGATCACGAGCGAGCCGAAGATCACGCCGAGCACCAGCGCGAACTGCTGCTTCCACGGCGTCGCGCCGACCAGCTGGCCGGTCTTGAGATCCTGCAGATTGTCGTTGGAGATGGTCGCGACCGAGAAGACGATCGCGGTGGTGAACAGGGCATAGGCGATCAGCGCGTTGGTGCGTGCCACGTCCGTGCTGTGGCCGTAGATCGCGACGAGCAGCAGCGAGGCGCCGAGCACGGCGAGGATGCCGACGCCCGAAACCGGGCTGTTCGACGCGCCGATAAGGCCGGCCATGTACCCGCAGACCGCGGCGATCACGATGCCGATGACGAGGATGTAGAGGATCGTGCCGAGGATCACCGCAAAGCCGTGATCGTGGATCGGGCCGCCCGCCGAGAAGCTCCACAACAGCCAGGCGATCGGGGGCAGGGTGCCGAGGATCGACAGGCCGACAATGCCGATCGGCAGGTCGCGCTCGGTCAGTTCGAGGATCGAGCCCGCCTGGCGGGCGCGCGACGCCGCCATGGCGGAGCGGATGCCGCCGATGATCGGGCCGAGGATCTTGAGCAGGGTCCAGATCGCCGCGACGCCGATCGTGCCGGCGCCGATGAAGCGCACTTCGGAGCGGAACACGGTGCTGACGACCTTGTCGAGCTCGCCCGGTACGCCGCTGGTGAGGTAGGGCATGAGCCCGCCCCAGGCGATCACCATGCCGAGGAACATCGCCGCGCCGACCGACAGGCCGACGAGATGGCCGACGCCGATCAGCGCCATGGAGAAGCTGGTCGACGCGCCAGTCGCGCCCGAGCCGACACGGAAGTTCTTCACCGCTTCGCCCGCGACGAGCTTCATCGCGGCGAGCAGGGCGAAGCCGGACGAGACGAGCGAGCCGAGGATGATGACCTTCAGCCCCTTGGCATTCTCCTCGTCGCCATCTTCCGCGGCGCCGACCTTGAGCACTTCGGCCGCGGCGACGCCTTCGGGATAGGGCAGGTCCGATCCGGTGACGAGCGCGCGGCGCAGCGGCACCGAGAACATCACCCCGAGAATACCGCCGACCGCGCAGACCGCCGCGGTGGTCCAATAGGGGAAGCCGGTCCACCAGCCGACCAGGATCAGGCCGGGCAGCACGAAGATGATCGCGGCTAGCGTGCCCGCGGCGCTCGCGATCGTCTGGACGATGTTGTTCTCCAGGATGTTGGCATCCTTGAAGAAGCGCAGGATCGCCATGGAGATGACCGCCGCCGGGATCGAGGTGGCGAAGGTCAGGCCGACCTTCAGGCCAAGATAGACATTGGCGGCGGTGAACAGGACGGTGATGAGCCCGCCCAGGATGATGCCGCGAACGGTAAGCTCGGCGAGCGGGCGGGCGGTTGGGGTCGTGGATGCTTGCATGGCATATCGTGGCATAATCGGGCGGGTTTGGGACAGTGGTTTCTGTCGAAACCTGTCTGCCGCGCAGGATGACCTGCCCGTAAGCGCGGCAGAGGCCGCGTCCGATTCTGGCGCTGCGCATCGCTGTTATCGACCCCGTAACAGCGAAGAACAGGGAAGAATTTTATCTTTTCCGTCTTTTCGTCCGTTTTGTTGGAAATATTAGCTTTATTTTATAATAGTTTAATGGCCCTTATCGCTGTAATCCCGTAACAGGGAAACGGGTGCGCGGAACAGCGAAAGGCCGCGACCAGAACAGGGACCGGCGAGTCCGACGGGGTGACGACCAGGCTGACGCAGTTTTCATGCGGCGGATCGTGATCCACCGCGGCATAAAGTTGAATCGAGGTCGCCAGGGCCAAAGCGCGCTATGCGGCCAGATCAGGTCCGTGCGTATCGCCGCAGATACAGCCGGCCGCCCAGCCATACCGACGGGAATGCCGTCACTGCCAACGCAATCGGGTACCAGCGCGGGCCGAGGTTCAGGTTCCAGCTCGCCAGCACGCCGACGATCCCCCCCAGCGTGCCGATCACTGCCAGGATGATCGCGTGGCGCATCCGCGCGCGCGGGGCGAGCCAGGCGGTGACGAATCCGCCGGCGACGGAGAAGAGGCAGCGATAGGCAAGGGCGAGGAGATTGTGCCACGGGTTCCACATCGCGCCGCGCGGTATGATCCCGGTGGCATGCATGATCTCGTCGGTGCCGGTGTGAGTCACCACGATGAAGGCGAAGCCGGCGAGCACGGCGGCAACGCTGCGGAGATAGAGCCACAGCATGCTGGCTGGTCGATCGGTCATTCGCGCTCCCCCGGTAGTCCGTCGATGATGCCACAGCTCGCGGGAGCTGGACAGGCCGCCCGCCCGCTCATTCCCGCCGTTGACCGGCTACCATGATGCATATACATCATGTGCGTGACCTCTCTCCCTTCCGATTCTCCGTGCGCGTGCACCTCCCTGCGCAAGGCCGCGCGCGCCGTGTCGCGCGTCTATGACGAGGCGCTGAGCGGAACGGGGATGACGATCGCGCAATTCTCGGTGCTGCGGCACGTCGCGCGCGGCGGGGAGACGCCGCTGAGCCGGCTGGCCGAGGCGCTGGTGATGGACCGGACCTCGCTGTACCGCGCGCTCGCGCCGCTCGAGCGGCAGGGCYGGATCGAGGTCGCGCAGGCAGCGCGCGGGCGCGCCCGGATCGCCTCGCTCACCGACGCGGGGCGCGCCGCGATGGAGGGCGCGACCGGCCCATGGCGCGCGGCGCAGGAGCGGCTGATCGGCGCGTTCGGCGCGGACGACTGGACCCGGCTCGAAACCCTGTTGCGCGGCGTGGTCGATGTGGCCGGCCCAACTCATGACTGACCTGCGAGGAACCCGCATGCCCCTGACCCGACTGGCCGGCCGAGCGCCCTATATCGTCGTCGGCGTGACCTTCCTCGCGCTGCTCATCTCCGCCGGGCTGCGATCGGCGCCCGGCGTGATGATGGTGCCGCTCGAACTGCATTTCGGCTGGGACCGCGCGACCATCTCCTTTTCGGCGGCGGTGGGCATCTTCCTTTACGGGCTGGTCGGGCCGTTCGCCGCGGCGCTGATGATGTCGCTGGGGATCAAGCGGACCATGCTCGGCGGGCTGTTGCTGATGTCGGCCGCGACCCTGGCCAGCCTGTGGATGACCGCACCCTGGCATTATGTGCTGACCTGGGGCGTGCTCTCGGGCGTGGGCAGCGGCGCGGTCGCCTCGGTGCTGGGCGCCGCGGTGGTCAATCGCTGGTTCGCGACGCGCCAGGGGCTAGTGATGGGCATGCTGAGCGCGAGCACGGCGACGGGCGCGCTGGTGTTCCTGCCGTTGCTGGCCTGGCTGTCGAGCGCTGGCGCGTGGCAACCGGTGGCCGTGGCGGTCAGCGTCGCCTGCCTTGCCCTGGTTCCGCTCGTCCTGTTCTTCGTGCCCGAAAGGCCGGGAGATGTCGGCATTCGTCGTTTCGGCGAAACCGATGCGAGCGCGCCGCCGCCGCCGCTGAAACAGGCCGCGACGCCGATGCTTGCCTTCGACGCGCTGTTCCGTGCCGCGCGCACCCCGATCTTCTGGCTGTTGTTCGGCACCTTCTTCGTCTGCGGCCTGACCACCAACGGGCTGGTCGGCACGCATATGATCGCCTTTTGCGGCGATCACGGCATCGCGCCGGTCGCGGCGGCGGGGCTGTTGTCGATGATGGGGCTGTTCGACCTGGTCGGCACCACCGCCTCGGGCTGGCTGACCGACCGCTACGATCCGCGCAAGCTGCTCTGCGTCTATTACGGCCTGCGCGGCCTATCGCTGATCGCTCTGCCTTTCATCGATTTCGGCGCCGTGAGCCTGACGGTGTTCGCGATCTTCTACGGCCTCGACTGGATCGCGACGGTACCGCCCACGGTGAAGCTGGCCAATATGTCGTTCGGCGAGCGCGATGCGCCGATCGTCTTCGGCTGGATCATGGTCGGGCACCAGATCGGCGCCGCCACCGCCGCATTCGGCGCGGGCGTGATCCGGGAGCAGACGGGCACCTATCTGCCTGCCTTCCTGATCGCGGGCGGGTTCGGCGTGGCAGCATCGGTGCTGATCGTCGCGACCGGGTTGGCGGGGCGCCGAGTCGCGCGGGCGATCTGAGCGCACATTGTTGACAGGAGGCCTTGTGTCTCCTTGTGCTCCCGCGAAGGCGGGAGCCCAGCCTGGGCTCCCGCCTTCGCGGGAGCACAAGGAGGCTGGACGGCATGGCTTATTTGGCCAGCGCCGCCGCGATCTCCGCGCCCTTTGCCGCCTTCAGGTCGCCGCAGTGGCGGATCGATTCCACGGTGCGTTCGAAGTCGAGCACGCCGGCGCCGGCTGCCTTCACCTTCGGGCCCAATATCGTCTCGATCCGGTCGGCGCGATCGGCGCCGCATTGGAAGATCAGTGCCTGGGGCAGGCGGCTGGTGATGAACACGCCGTTGCCGCTGGCGAGCAGCGAGTCGTAATGGGCGAGGATCCATTCGCCGGCATGCTCGACCGTTCCCTCGGTCGTGGCGAGGGTCTGGATCAGCATGAGCTTGTCATAGGCGCGCAGCCGCGTGTCGGTCAGGCCGAGCAGATAATCGGCGACGTCGGTGCGGCCGCTCGCGGCCGCGGCGCCCAGCGCCGCGCTGCGCAGGACCGGATCCTCGCTCGCCAGACCGGTCTCGATCAGTTTCCGCGCGGCGGGAACGCCGCCCTTCGCCACCGTCACGGACAGCGCCGTGGCGAGATAGGCCTGGTCGAGCGCCTGCTTGTCGCCCGCCAGATATTTCTCCGCGGCGGCCTGTAGCGTCGCGGTCAGCGCCGCATCATGGCCTTCGCGCACGACATAACCGACCAGGCCCTGGCGCAATTGCTGCTTGCCGGGACTGTCACCCTTGTGGGCGCCCGCTGACGGATCGAAGCCGATCGCGGCGAGATGCGGGGCGTAGGTCGTGGCCATCAGCCGGCGATAGGCAGCGTCGGATTCCGGCGCGATCAGACCGCGCAGTTTGAGCCCGGCGAGGCGCGCGGCACCGTCGACGCTGAGACCGGCATCCGGATTGGCGGCGAGGTTTTTCGCGGCAGTGATCAGCCAGGCGGCAGGGGCCTTGCCGGCGCGGAACGCGGCCCAGAGGCTGTCGTCGGCGGCCAGGCCCTCGGCCGGATCGATCGCGGCGAAGGTGCCGATCAGCGCCTGCCAGTCCTTTGGCTCCAGGTTGAAGCGATAATAGCCGGTGCCGCCGACATTGGGCATGATCACGCCCTTACTGGCCGTGGCGAGCGTGGTGACCGGCTTGTCGAGCAGGGTACAGCTCTTCGTCGTATCGACGCGCAGGCAGAACGGGATGGTCCATTGCTCGGGCTTGGGCGTGCTGCCGAGGAACGCGTAGCGCGACTGAGTCGCGACCAGCTGGCCGCCCTTGTGTGCGATGTCCACGACCGGCACGCCCTGCTGATCGACGAAGCTCTTCATCGCGGTCAGCACGCGCGGGTCCTTCGCGCCGTCGGCGAGCGACTGGAAGAACTGTTCCGAGGTCGCATTGCCATAGGCGTGGCGCTTCAGGTGGAGCCGCACGCCGGCCTTGAACTTCTCGTCGCCGAGATAGGCGGCGATCATCGAGATGACGTGCCCGCCCTTGCCATAGGTGATGTTGTCGAACGCGCCGTCGATCTGGCTGTTGTCAGTGATCGCCTGGTGAATCGGACGGCCGACCTCCAGCGCGTCGGTGTTCATTGCGCGGAAGCCTTCATCGAGCGCGCCGACACCGATATTGAGCTCGGGCCGCCATTCGTTGCCGATGCGATAGCCCATCCAGTTGGCGAAGCTCTCGTTCAGCCAGATATCGTCCCACCAGGCCGGGGTGACGAGATCGCCGAACCATTGGTGCGACAGCTCGTGCGCGACGATCATGCCGAAATCCTGTTTCTGGCCGGTGGTCGCGCCCGCATCGAGCAGGATGATGCCGTCGCCATAGATGTCGGCCCCGGCATTCTCCATCGCGCCCGGCATCACCGGCGACGCGATCTGGTCGAGCTTGGGGAAGGGAAAGGGCTCGCCGAAATATTTCTCGAGCAGGCTGACGATGCGCGGCGTCTCCGCCATGACATAGCCGAGCTTGCCGGCATGCGCGCGGGTCGCGACGGCGCCGAGCGGCAGTGGAGCGGCACGCTCCGGGGTCGGCGGGACCATGCCCTTTTCGTGCAGGAACGGACCAGTCACCACCGCGACGAGATAGGTCGGCAGCGGCCTGGTCGGCTCGAATTCATGCCGTGCCATGGCGGCGGGCGAGGTCGTGCCGGTCGCTCGGGCGTGCTTCGCCGCCGCGGAGTCCGGGTCGATCGCGATCGGTGTGACCCTGGTCTCGCGCGTGTTGGTGACGACTTCGTTACCCGCTGCGGTGAGGACCGACACGGTGAAGGGCGTCTTGAAGCCGGGCTCGTCGAACGACGGGAAGGCGGCGCGGGCGTCGATCGATTCGAACTGAGTCCAGCTATACCATTGATCGGCGACCTTGATGCGATACAGGCCCGAGGCGCCGTCGCCGAAGGTGCCGTCATAGTCGAAGCTGAGGGTCGCCTTGCCGGCGGGCAGGTCGCTGGCGAAATCGAGCCGGGCGACGCCCGTGGCATCGACCTGAGTCCAGCGCGCCGGGATCTGCTTGCCGCCGACGGTCGCATAGGCGCCCTGCACGCGGAGATCGCGGCCGTGCAGGTAGAGGGTCCTGGTCGCCGCCTTCACCGTGACGTCGATCTCGTCATGGCCGGAGAAAGTCGGCTGATCGGGCAGGATGGTGAAGGTCAGGCGGTACGCGCTCGGTATCGCGGCATCGGACAGCTTGCCCCTGGGCGCGGCGGCGTCCGCGACGATCTGCGTCGCGGCGGGCGGGGCGGCGGGCGTCGCAGCGGTCTGGGCGAGCGCGCTGGTGGACAGGAGCGACAGGCAGGTCGCGGCAAAGACGGCACGCATCGGAAAATCCCCCAAAAGGTGAGGCTTGGCTAATAGAAGGTCAGCTCGGCGGCAAGCGGCCCGGCGAGTCAATCGAGCCCATTGTCGAGGAATCGCTCGGCAACCGCGCAGTGCATCGCCACACCGCGCGCCATGACCTCCTCCTCGATCGTCATGCGGGTATTGTGCAGCGGCGGATTGGCCGGGGCATCGCTGCCTTTGGGCGCTACGCCGAGAAAGGCCATGGAGCCGGGAATCTCGCGCAGGACATAGGAGAAATCCTCGCCACCCATGATCGGCGCCTGCATCGTGCGCCAGGCGTCGGGCCCACCCAGCTCCTCGGCGACGCTGCGCATCAGGCCCAATGCGCGCGGATCGTTCATGGTGACGGGATAGCCGTCGTCGATCACCACCTCGGCGGTGCAGCCATGCGCGAGCGCGATATGCTCGGCGATGCGGGTGAGGCCCTCGCGCGCCTTGGCGCGGGTGGCGTTGGACAGCGTGCGCAAGGTGCCCTTCATCTTCACCTCGTCGGGCACGATGTTGTAAGCGGAGCCGGCGTTGATCTGCGTGATCGACAGCACCGCCGGATCGCTGACCGGAATGTGGCGCGCGACAAAGGCGCTGAGCGCGGTGACGATCTCGCAGGCGACCGGGATCGGATCGATCCCCTCATGCGGCATGGCGGCATGGCCGCCCTTGCCGCGGACGGTGATGTTGAGCGCATCGGTCGAGGCGAGCAGCGCGCCCGGGCGGCTCCAGAACATACCGGCCGGCGCGTTGGGCATGATGTGGAGGGCGAAGGCGGCTTCGGGCCGGGGCTCGTCGAGCAGCCCGTCCTCCATCATGTAGCGGGCGCCGTGATAGCCTTCCTCGCCGGGCTGGAACATGAAGACGACCGAGCCCGACAGCCGGTCGCGCCGCGCGCACAGCGCACGGGCGGCACCGACCAGCATGGCGCTGTGCGCGTCATGGCCGCAGGCGTGCATCGCCCCGGGCACCTGCGAGGCGAAGGACAGGCCGGTCTCCTCCTGCATCGGCAGCGCATCCATGTCGCCGCGCAGCAGCACGGTGCGGCCATTGTCGCGACCGCCGCGCAGGATCGCGACGAAGCCGGAGGTGCTCGTGCTGTCGCGGAGTTCGAGCGGGAGGCCGGCGAGAGCGGCCTTCAGCTTCTCGGTGGTGCGGTCGCAATGCAGCCCGATCTCCGGGTCGGCATGGATCGCGCGTCGCAGCTCGACCACATCGGCCAGCTCGGCCTCGGCCGCGGCGCCCCAATCCTGATGAAGATCGAGAGTGGCGTCCATCGTACGAGTCCTTTGCTGCATTGCCGAAGGGTGAGCCTACGCCTCGGGCAGCGCCGCTTACAAGCCCAGCCCTACAAGCCCAACTCTACAAGCCCAGGGCCGCCTTGATCTGCCCCCAACGCACCAGCTTGAAGTTCTGCGCCCGGGGCGGGTTGACCCCGTCCTGCGCGATCATGATGCCGTCGGGGAAAGCGGGGCCGAAATCGCCGGTCGCGATCTCGATGCCGTCAGTCTCCTCGGTCGCGCCGAAAATGCCCGGCGCGATGCGATAGCGGCCGACATAGCTATCATCGGCGAGGCGATAGACGGCATAGGCATTGTCGCCCTGGCTGGAGACGACGAGATAGCCGCCATCGCCTTCCTGGGCGATCGCCACGCCTTCGGCATCCGCCACGATCTGCTTGCCGTCCGCGGCGGCGATCTTCACTGGCTCGACCGGGCCGTCGGCGCGCGCGTCGAATCGCCAGAGACCGACATCCTCCTCGGCGACATAGAGTCGCGCGGTACGCGGGTCGGCGACACAGCCTTCGGACTGAGTGGCGAGCTTCATGGTGCGGACGATCTCTGCCTTTGGCATCGCACCGGTCACATCGAGCGCGAGCTGGCGGATCGTGCCGTCCTTCGCGACCATGAAGGCGTAGAGCGCGGTCGGTGCGCGGTATAGGCACATGCCGTACGCCTCGCCCGCGCCCGCCGCCACCTTGCCCAGCGCGGTCAGCTTCGCGGACACAGGATCGAGCGTGAACAGCGCGACCTGCGCGTTGAGCGGATCGTTGCGGTCACTCGCCGCGACGATGATCCGGCCATCATGCTCGGCGAGCGCGACATTGTTGACGCGGCCGGCGTCGTGGAAGTCCCGGACCTTGCCGTCCAGGCCGTAGACATAGAGCCCTGCCTTCTTGTCGGTGCCGACGATCAGGCTTGCCGCCGGGGTGGCCGCATTGCGCCAGATCGCGGGGTCATCGGCCGCGTCCGCATTGGCGGTGGCGACCGCTTCGGTCTCTCCCGATGCCTGGACGGTCGCTGCGGGAAGGGCGTTCGCGATGCGCGTGGCCAGGCTCGTCTCCGTCGCCGTGCAACCAGATAGCAACAAAAGAGTCATTGAAATGTAACGGATATCGCACTTCCAGGTCATGTTCGACTCCTACCGGCGGCTTCGAGGCGCCCGTTCGCACGCGCCGCATAACCGGTCAATTCAGCACAAAGGGGGTCCGTCATGGTTCGCAGGGGAACATTTCTAGGGGGCTGCGCGCTTGCCGCGCTCCTGACACCGATCAATGTCGCGGCAGCGCAGGATGTGCCGGGCGCAGCACCGGCGCGGGGCGAACCGGCATCCGACGACACGAACGATATCGTCGTCACCGGCTCCCGCCCGATCGCGGAATCGGAAGCGTCCGCGCTCGCGGTGCAGAAGAATTCCGTATCGCTCGTCACGGTCGCCGCGGCCGACAGCGTCGGTCGCCTGCCCGACCAGAACATCGCCCAGGCGACCGGACGCCTGCCCGGCGTGGCGGTCGAGCGCGACCAAGGCCAGGCGCGTTACATCTCGCTGCGCGGCGCCCCCAATTACTGGACCACGCTATCGTTCGACGGGATCAACATCGTCAGCCCCGAAGGCCGCGATGCGCGGTTCGATTCCATCCCCTCCGCGATCGCGTCGCAGATCGTGGTATCGAAGGCGGTGACCCCGGAAATGCCGGGCGAGACGGTGGCGGGCAACGTCAACGTCATCACCCGCTCCGCCTTCGACTATTCGGGCGCGCATTTCGCGGGCAAGGCCGGGTTCGGCATCGCCGAGCTCGGCAACCGCAAGCAATATGAAGGGTCGGCCGTCGTGTCCGACCGCTTCAACCTGGGCGGCGGCGAAGTCGGCGTGCTGCTCTCGGGCAGCTATTACCAGCGCGAAATGGTCACCGACAATTTCGAGAATGATTACGAGCGTGTCGCGCAGGATACGCGGCCCGGCAATGCGACGCGTTTCTGGGCGCATGAGACGGAGAACAAGCTGTACCGCCTCACCCGCCGCAACTGGTCGGTGTCCGGCCGCGTCGACTACAAGCCCGATTCCGACAACACCATCTCGCTGCGGTCGATCTACACGATCTTCACCGACGATGAGGCGCGCGACAATTACCGTTTCGATCTCGACGACCGCCAGGGCGACCTCGTCGCCAACAGCGCCGCCTGCCCGACGACGGTCAACACGACCCCGACGACCAGCGGTTACGCCGATATCTGTATCGGCAACACGCCGCAAAAGGGCACGGTCTACGGCATCGATATCCGCCAGCGCTCGACCCTGCGCGCCTTCCGCCAGTCGATCTTCACCAACACCATCGCCGGGGATCATGATTTCGGCGACAGCTGGCACCTCGCCTGGGTGGGCAACTATACCCAGTCGAAGGACGATCGCTCGGTCGTCGGCGAAATCGCCTGGGACAGCCCCAGCACCCGCACCCTGCGCCCTACCGTCAGCTATGATTTCAGCGACCCGAATTTCTCGCGTCTGACGCTGTTCACCACCACCCAGTTGAGCGGTCCGACGCGCTATCAGGCCGGCACGCAAGTGACCGCGATCGACAGCTTCACCAAGCCGCCATCGTCCTTCACCGTGCTCGATGCGGTCGACACGACCGATGCCTATACCGGCAAGCTGGTCCTCTCGCGCGAAACCGCGCTGTTCGGCGGCGACGCCGTGTTCAAGGCAGGGTTCCAGTTCGATCAGCGCACCAAGACCGCCGACGAAGAGCAGATCCTGCTCAGCACGGCGGCGCAGTTCGCCACGGTCGGGCTGCCCAACGACTTCAACCAGTTCGCGCTGAACGATCCCTTCGCGGGCAAGATTCCGCTGGGCTACAGCTTCCATTATTTCGACACGGACAAGATGCGCGCCGTTTCCGAGGCCGCCCGCGCCAATTTCACTTTCGCGCCCAACACGGCCAACAACTACAAGGTTCGCGAGCAGGTCTATGCCGGCTTCGTGATGGGCACGGTGAAGTATGACTGGGGTTCGGTCCTCGGCGGCGTCCGCGTCGAGCATCTGAAGAACCGCGGTGAAGCGATCAAGCTGGTTGGCACGACTCCAAGCGGATTGGTGACCGCAGAGTCGAGCCAGACGTTGGTCTTCCCAAGCCTGCACTTCAATTTCAACGTCGATGACACCAAGAAATTGCGTCTCTCGTTCAACTCGGGCGCCGCGCGGGCTGACTATGATCAGCTACGTCCAAACATCGTCATCAGCGACCCCAACCAGACGATTTCGAGCGGCAACCCCGACGTGAAGCCGGAACGCGCCTATGGCGTTGACGCCTATTTTGAATGGTATGTGCGGCCGCAGGGCTATCTGATGGCCGGCCTGTTCTACAAGAAGGTCAAGGATGTCCTGTATCGTCAGACCCGGAAGTTCGGCTCAAACGAGTTGGACAGCGGCGCGAATATTCGTTCGGGCTATGACTTTTCCAGGATCACCAATGGCGGCGACGGGCGCGTGTTCGGCGCGGAGGTGGCGGCCCAGCTCCAGATCGAGCCCTGGACCAGCGATCTCGGCCTGCCCGGCTGGATGGGCGGCTTCGGCATCTCCGCGAACCTCACGGCCAATGACAGCGAAGTGACCAAGCCGGCGATCGGCACCATCCCGGCGCGCAAGGTACGCCTGCCCGGCACGTCCGACCTGATCTACAATGTCGGCGCCTATTACGAGAAATACGGCCTGTCGCTGCGCGTGCAATATCAGCGCCGTAGCGCCTGGCTGGACGGTATCGCAGACGACCTGACCGATGCCGGCGACACCTATTGGGCGGCGGACGACGAGATGGACATCTCGGCGCGCTACGCGATCACCAAGAATTTCGAGATCTACGCCGATGTCTCGAACGTGCTCAACCAGCCGGGCCGCCGTTACTCGGAGCCGGGCAATCTGCTGACCGCCACCGGCACGCCGAGCGCGACCAGCACGATCCAGACGATCGAATGGGAGCGATTCGGCCGGCGCTATTCCGGCGGGGTGCGAGTCAACTTCTAAAGCCTGGCCATCGCAAGCTGGCCCTGATGCGGGAGAGGGGCGGTGACCGCGCGGTTATCGCCCCTTGAACAGCCCGCCCAGAATCCCGCGCACCAGGCCGCCGACGATGCCGGCGCCCGCGCCGCGCGACGATCCGAACACGGCCTTCGACACTTCGGTCGCGACCGAGCGGCCGACCGCCGAGGAGGCGGAGCGGGTGGCGGAGGTGATGGCGCGGTTCCAGGGCGAGTTGGCGGCGGCGCGTTCGGCCTCCTTCTGCTGCTGGGCGGCGAGCTTCGCCTGGCGGTCCGCCTCGCGTTGGTCGGCGATGCGCTGGCGTTCGGCTTCCTTGGCGGCGCGGGCGTCTTCCTTGGCCTGGAGCGCGGCGGCCTTGTCCGCTTCCGTTTTCGCGGCGGCCTCGGCGGCGGCGGCGCTGGCTTCCTGCGACTTGGCGGACAAGATTTCCTCGGCCGATTCCCGGTCGATCAGCGTGTCGTATTTCGACCCGATCGGGTCGGTCTGGATCATTACGCCGCGCTCGACCGGGGTGACTGGGCCGACGCGCGAGGCCGGCGGCTTGATCAGGGTGCGCTCGACCGGCGCGGGCGCGCCATCGGGCAGGAGCAGCGAGACCAGGGCTTCGCCGACCTTCAGTTCGGTGATCGCCTTTTCGACATCGACGCCGGGATTGGCGCGGAACGTGGTCGCGGCCGACTTCACCGCTGCCTGGTCGCGCGGCGTAAAGGCGCGCAGCGCATGCTGCACGCGGTTGCCGAGCTGGCCGGCGACGGTATCGGGGATGTCGATCGGGTTCTGGGTGATGAAATAAACGCCGACGCCTTTCGAGCGGATCAGGCGCACGACCTGCTCGATCTTCTCGAGCAGCGCCTTGGGCGCATCGGCGAAGAGCAAATGCGCTTCGTCGAAGAAGAAGGCGAGGACCGGCTTGTCGGGGTCGCCGACCTCGGGGAGATGCTCGAACAGCTCGCTCATCAGCCAGAGCAGGAAGGTGGCATAGAGCTTGGGGCTCGCCATCAGCTTGTCGGCGGCGAGGATGTTGACGATGCCGCGGCCCTTGTCGTCCACGCCGATGAAGTCGCTCATCGTCAGCGCCGGTTCGCCGAAGAATTTGTCGCCGCCCTGGCTGCGCAGCTGGAGCAGCGAGCGCTGGATCGTCCCGATGCTCTGCTTGGAGACATTGCCGAGCGTGGTGGTGAGCTCGTCGGCGCGCTCGCCGCAATTGACCAGCATCGCCTGGAGATCGTCCAGGTCGAGCAGCAGCATGGCCTCCTTGTCGGCGACATGGAAGGCGATGGTCAGCACGCCTTCCTGCACTTCGTTCAGGTCCATCAGGCGCGACAGGAGGAGCGGGCCCATCTCGCTGACGGTGGTGCGGATCGGGTGGCCCTGCTCGCCATACAGGTCCCAGAACTGCACGGGATTGTCGGCGTAATGCCAGTCGTCATAGCCGATCTCCTTCGCGCGGGCGGCGAAGATCTCGTGCATCTTGGAGGTAGGGGAGCCGGCCATGGCGAGGCCGGACAGGTCGCCCTTCACATCGGCGACGAAGCACGGGACGCCGGCGGCGGACAGGCCGTCGATGATGCCCTGGATGGTGACGGTCTTGCCGGTGCCGGTGGCGCCCGCGATCAGGCCGTGGCGGTTGGCGCGCTTTAGCTCGAGCTGCTGGCGCTGCCCGTTCGCATTGCTGCCGATGAAGATGCTGGTGCCGTCCGCCATAAGGTCCTCCGGAGTTGGGCCGGCGGTATTGCGCGATTCAGCGCGGGACGGAAGGTGCGGCCGTTAAATTCCTCCCCATCGCCGATGGGGAGGAAAAGAGGCTTACTTGATCTTGACCGCCAGGAAGCGGCCGGGATTCTTGCCGCGCTGGACCAGCAGCGCGATCGAGGTGCGGCCGGCCGCCTTCGCCTGAGTGATGACCCCGGCGAGATCGGCGGCGGTGCGGGTGGGCACGCGGTTCGCCGAGATGATCACGTCGCCGCGCTGCAGGCCCTTGGTCGCCGAGTCGCTCGACTGGTCGACATCGACGATCACCAGGCCCTGCACCGTCGGATCGAGGCTGAGGCTGCGCGCGATGTTCGGGGTCAGCGGCTGGACCGACAGGCCGATTGCATTCGCGCTGGCCTGCTGGCTTTGCGTGCCGCTCTCGGGCAGGCCGTCATCGTCGTCGCCGCCGTTCAGGCTGGCAAGCGTCTCTTCCGATGGACGCGTGCCGACCAGCGCGGTGAGCGTCTGGCGCTTGCCGTCGCGGATGATCTCGAGCGGGACGCGCGTGCCTGGCGCCGTGTTGGCGACGAGATAGCTGAGCGTCTGATCGGGAGTGACATCCTTTCCGCCGACGCGGACGACGACGTCGCCCTGCTTCAGCCCGGCCTTGTCGGCGCCTTCGCCCGGCTCGACCCGCGCGATGATCTCGCCCTGGTTGGCGGGGAGGCCGAACGCACCGGCGATATCCTCGGTGATCGGCTGGATGCCGACGCCGAGATAGCCGCGCTTGACCGCGGTGCCCTTCATCAGCGTGTCGATGATCGGCTTGGCTTCCTCCGCCGGAATGGCGAAGCCGATGCCGACATTGCCGCCGGTCGGCGACAGGATCTGCGAGTTGATGCCGATGACGTTGCCGCCGAGATCGAACATCGGGCCACCGGAATTGCCCTGGTTGATCGACGCGTCGGTCTGGATGAAGCGGTCATAGGCGCCGCCCTGGCCGGTCACGCGGTGCAGCGCCGAGACGATGCCGGCGGTGACGGTCGAGCCCAGGCCGAACGGATTGCCGATCGCGACGACCCAGTCGCCGACACGGGCGCGGGCCGAATCGCCGAACTTCACGAAGGGCAGGCCCTTGGCCTCGATCTTGAGCAACGCGAGATCCGACGCGGGATCTCGGCCGATCAGCTTGGCGGTATATTCCTTGCGGTCAGTCAGGGTGACCTTGATCGATTCGACCGTGGCGCCCTTGGCACCGGCTGCGATCACATGGTTGTTGGTCACGACATAGCCGTCGGGCGAAATGATGAAGCCCGAGCCGAGCGACTGCGCCTCGCGCGTGATCGGCTGGCCGTTATTGCCCTGGCCCTGACCCTGACCCTGGTTGAACTGGCCGAACAGGTCGCCGAACGGGGTGCCGGCGAACGGATTGGTCTGCTGCACGGTCACGCGCTGCGTGGTCGAGATGTTGACGACGGCCGGCTGGAGCGTGGCGACCATGTCGGCAAAGCTCATCGGCGCGCCGGCCTTGGGGGCGGTGGCGGCTATGGTGCCGGGTTCGTTCTGCGCGACCTGACCTGCTGGCGGTTCCAATGTCATGGCGGCGGCGGCGCCGCTCAGCAGCAGGGCACCGGTAATGGCGTAAGCATAGCGCACTTGGGTCGTTTCCTCTCGTCTGCCGTATCGCGACAACCGCCCGTTTTGCGGATGGTTGCTGAACGGCGATTGAATATGAACCGTCTGAAAGCTTCCGGGGAAGATTCAGACTCAGCGGCTCCCCTTGAATTCCTTCAGATAGGCATTGTCGGTCGACAGGACCATCGACGTCGTGCCCTTGGTCGTCGGATCGCCGTCCGCGCCGAACGTGTGCCGATAGGACTGCATCGCCCGGTAGAAGTCGTAGAAGCCCGGGTCCTTGCTGAAGCTCTCGGCATAGATGCGCGCGGCGTTGGCGTCGGCTTCGGCGCGGATGATCTGCGCCGCCTTCTGGCCCTGCGCGATGGTCGAGGCGCGTTCCTGCTGGCGCGCGGTGCGCATCCGGGCGAGCGCGCTTTCGAGCGGGCTGCCGTCGGGCAGGTCGGCATGCTTGATGCGGACGTCGACGATCTGAACGCCATACTGGCCGGCGAGGCGCTGCAGGCCGGCCTGGATATTGTCCATCACCTGGCCGCGTTCCGGGCTGAGCAACGCCGCGAACGGACGCTTGCCGAGCTCGTTGCGCAGCGCCGAGCCGAACAGCGGCTGCAGCGCGTCGATCACGCGCTGTTCGGTGTTGGACGAACTGCCGGTCGAAACCACTGCCTTGAGCGGATCGACGATCCGGAAACGGGCATAAGCGTCCACCTCGAGCCGGAGCTGGTCAGTGGAGATGACCGGGGTATTCTCCAGATCGACGTCGAGCACGCGCTTGTCGACCCAGACGAGCCGGTCGATAAAGGGCACGCGCGCGATCAGGCCGGCGCCGGTGCTGCCGAACTTCTCGTTCGGGCGCCAGCGGTTGATCGCGTCGCCGACCGGCTGCTCGAAGCGCAGGATCACTGCCTGCTTGGTCTCGGGCACGATCGCGAACGTGCTCGCGGCGAGGATCACCAGCAGCATCAGCGAAATGCCGATCGCGACCGGGTTGCGGAAAAGGGCGTTCATTGGCCGCCTCCCTGCACTGGCGCGGGGGTTGTCGCGGTCGCCGCTGGAGCATCCGGCAAACGGCGGGCGGTGCCCGACAGCGGCAGATAGGGAACGACGCCCGAGGCTTCGACGATCGTCTTGTCGGTCTTGGCCAGCACGGCCTCCATCGTCTCGTAATACATGCGCCGGCGGGTCACCTCGGGCGCGAGCTTGTATTGTTCATACACCTTGTCGAACGCGGCGGCCTCGCCCTGGGCATGGGCGAGCACCTGCTGCGCATAGCCGCGCGCCTGGTTGGTCATGCCCTGCGCTTCCTGCTGGGCGGCCGACACCGATTTGAAGTCGTCCATCACCTGCGACGGCGGGGCGGCCTGCTTGATCGCGACGCCCTGGATGCGGATGCCGGCATTATAGCTGTCGAGAATCTGCTGCATCGTGTCCTGCACGCGCAGCTCGATCGCGTTGCGGCCCTGGCCGATCGCGTCGTCGAGCTCGGTCGTGGCGATCACGGCGCGCATCGCGCTCTCCGCGGTGGCGCGCACCGTCTCGACCGGATTGGCGATCTGGAAGGCGTAATCCTGCGGATTGCTGATGTCCCAGCGCACCGAATAATTGAGGTCGACGATGTTCTGGTCGCCGGTCAGCATCAGATTCTCGCCCGCGCCGCCTTCGGCCGGGAAGGTTTCCGTGTTGATCTTGCGCACGTCGACCTTGGTCACGCTGGCGAAAGGCGCCGGCGGGGTGAGGCGGATGCCCGGCTCGATCGTGCCGGCATAACGGCCGAGATAGGTGACGACGCCGCGCTGCTGCGGGCCGATCGCGTGGAAGCTGGTGAAGACCAGCCAGGCGAGCACGACCAGGCCGATGCCGATCGTCCACAGGGTCCTGCCGTTCGGCGTGCCCGGGATGCGCGGGCGGCCGCCGCCCGATCCATTGCCGCCACCGCCGCCGCGGGCACGGCGCAGAAACTCGTCGAGCGCGCTGGGGGCGGCGCCGCGCGGCCGGCCCTGCGGCGGCACCGACCAGGGGTTGCGCGGGCCGCCGTCATTACCGTCGCCCGAACCAGCCTTGTCCGGACCACCGCCGCCCCAAGGGCCTTTCGGATTATCGGACTGAAGGATGGTGAAGCGCTGTAGCCAGCGGGGAAGGGTCGTCATGACTCCTTTATAGGACCGTAGCGGCGGAAAAACAGTGGCAAGCGCCGTTAACGCCCCTATCTGCGCAACGATGACCGATATCGCTGCCCTGAACGCCGCTCTCGACCCCATTGCCGGAAAGCGCGCGACCGCGCGGATCGAGGGCGACAAGGCGAGCATCTTCCTCGACGTGACCGGACTGGACGAGGCGGGCCGCGAGACGATGGAGGCCGATGTGCGCGCCGCCGCCGAAGGCGTCCCGGGGGTCGCGACCGTCCGGATCGCGCTGACCAGCCAGCGCACCCGCCGCCTGCTGATCGCGGTGGCAAGCGGCAAGGGCGGCGTGGGCAAGTCGACCGTCTCGGCCAATCTCGCCATTGGCCTGCAGGCGCTGGGGCGGCGCGTCGGGCTGGTCGATGCCGATATCTATGGGCCGTCGCAGCCGACCCTGATGGGCGTGCAGGGATCGCGGCCGACCGCCAAGGACAAACTGCTCGAGCCGGTGGCGACGCCCTATGGCGTGCCGCTGCTGTCGATGGGGCAGCTCGTCGCGCCCGACCAGGCGATCGCGTGGCGCGGGCCGATGGCGGCGAACGCGCTCGGCCAGTTGATCGATGCCGACTGGGCAGCGCAGGACACGCTGGTGATCGACCTGCCGCCCGGCACCGGCGACGTGCAGCTGTCGATGATCCAGAAGCACAAGCCGGCCGGCGCGGTGATCGTCTCCACGCCGCAGGACCTGGCGCTGATCGACGCGCGCCGCGCGATCGACCTGTTCGCCAAGGCGGGCGTGCCGGTGATCGGCATCATCGAGAATATGGCGGGCTATATCTGCCCGCATTGCGGCGATGTGTCCGATCCGTTCGGCCGGGGCGGCGCGGAAGCCGCGGCGGAAGAGCTGGGGATCGAGTTCCTCGGCCGGATCCCGCTCGACATGGCGATCCGGACGGCGTCCGACGCGGGCGTGCCGCCGGCCAGCGGGAACGGTGTCGAGTCCCTGGCGTTCTCGGGCATTGCCCAGCGCGTGTTCCACTGGATCGAACAAGGACGATAGCATGCCACTGACCAGCGATGCGGAGATCAAGGCGCTGCTCGAGAGCGTGCGCACCATTGCCCTGGTCGGCGCCTCGGACCGGCCGGATCGGCCATCCTACCGGGTGATGCAGTCGTTGCAGGCGCATGGATATCGCGTGATCCCGGTCAATCCGCAGATCACCGGCGAGCATATCCACGGCGAGTTCGTGTTCCGCGAGCTGGCGCAGCTCGGCGATCCGATCGACATGGTCGATATCTTCCGCAATGCCGCCGCTGCCGGCGACGCGGTCGACCAGGCGATTGCTGCAGGCGCCAAGGCGGTGTGGATGCAGCTTGGCGTGGTCAACGAGGAAGCGGCCGCCCGCGCCGAGGCGGCGGGGCTGAAGGTCGTGATGGACCGCTGCCCCGCGATCGAGATTCCCCGGCTGGGCGTGGCGCCGATCGCCGATTGACCGGCGCTGGTCGCGCTTGCGCGCGGGAGGGCCACACTGCATGATGACCGCGACTTCGGGAGTCGCGGATCATGCTGGCATTGCTCACGATTCTGGCGCTCCAGGCGGCGCCGGCCACCAGGCCCGAGCCGGAGCGATGGTCGATCCTGGTGCCCGTGGCGGACGAACCGTGCCGGCCTTCCCGCAAGACCGATGGCGAAGACGGGAACGGCGCCGCCCAGACAAACAGCAACGGCGATGTGGTGGTATGTGGCGACGCGCTGCCGAGCCAGCGCCTGCCGCTTCCCGGAGAAGCCGTTTCCGACGGCCCGGTGCCCGTCAATCGCGACCTGACCGGTCGTGGCGCGCTGGCCGCGGAAGGGACACCGTGCGCGGTTCGGCAGGGCGGATGCCAGTCGAGCTTCGGGCCGCCGATCATCCCGATGATCGTCGGCGCGGCGGGGCTGGTGAAAGATGCGCTGAGGAAGCACCCCGACAAGACGGGCCGGATTCCGATCCCGCTCGACGATCCCCAGCCACCGGCAACCGCCACGTCCGCGAAATGATCGGCACCGCGCTGCTGATGCTGCTTCAGGCCGCCCCGGACGAGGCGCTGGTGCGGTACCGCGAGAAGACGGCTGCCGGGCCGCGTTGCGCCGCCGCCGCGGACCCGGCCGAGGTGACGGTGTGCGGGCGGCGCGACGCCGATCGCTACCGGGTACCGCTGATCGAGCGCGACCCGGCCGACCCGAAGAATGAAGGCGTGCCGATGGAGCGCGAGCGCCTGTTCGCCCGCACCTCCAATTGCGAGGAAAAGTCGGTCTTCCTGGTCGGCTGCGGGAAAGCGGGCGTTTCGGTCGGCACCAATGGCTTCCATTTGGCCGGGGAGCGTCCGCTCGCGCCCTGACAATATGCGCAACCTATTGAAGGTCCGGCAGTTGTGATTCCCGCAGGCGAACAGGGACTCCAAACATGATTATGCTCACCATGTTGCTGATGGCGGCTCCGCCGGTTGCGGATCACGTGCGGGTGAAACGTCCGGCGGTGGTGCGCACGGTGAAGGCCAAGCGCAAGGTTCGGCGCCTGCGCAGGCCGATCTCGATGTCGGTGATCAAGCCTCGGACGCTCGGCTGTGCCGGCGACCCGATCTGCGTCACGGGGAATTCCCAGTCGCGCTATCGCCTGCCCCTGCCGCAGACGCCCGAACCGACGACCAAAGATATGGCGCTGGCCGAGGACGGCACGCGTTGCGCGCTGATCGGCCAGACGATCTGTCCGCGCCGGACCCGCACCATCATCCATATGGGCGAAGCGGCGCCCGGGGTGCCGGCCTCCGCCGTGATTAAATGACCGCGTCTCAGCCGAGGATGTGCATCCACATCGGCTGACCGGCGAGGCTCTGCGACCCGCGCAGCTTCTCCAGCGCCTGGGCTACCGCGCGCTCCGGCCCTTCATGGGTGACGATCGCGACGAGCACGGTGCCGTCTGGCATCGCGCCGCGCTGCATCAGGCTTTCGATCGAAACCCCCGCGTCGCGCATCGCCGCGGCGATCTCGGCGAGCACGCCGACCTTGTCGGCGACGGTGAAGCGGACATAGGCGCGGCCGCGGCGTTCGCCGGTATCGGCCGGCGTGTGCACCGCCAGCGCCCTGGCGGGCATGGCATAGGCCGGGCCGAACTCGCCGCGCGCGATGTCGATCAGGTCGGCGACCACGGCCGAAGCCGTCGGGCCGTCGCCCGCGCCGGCGCCCTGGAACAGCAGGCGGCCGACGAAATTGCCCTCGGCCACGACCGCGTTGGTCGCCCCGGTGACGTGCGACAGCGGATGGCTGGTCGGCACGAGATGCGGATGGACGCGCTGGAACAGCCCGCCCGGACCGTCCTCGGCGATGCCGATCAGGCGCACGCGGTAGCCAAGCGCCGCGGCCTCGGCGATATCCGCGCCGAGCAGGTGGCGGATGCCGCTGGTCGCGACATCGGCAAAGGCCGGGCGCGTGCCGAAGGCGAGGCTGGCGAGGATCGACAGCTTGTGCGCGGCGTCGACGCCGTCGATGTCGAAGCTGGGATCGGCCTCGGCAAAGCCGAGCGCCTGCGCTTCGGCCAGCACTTCGGCAAAGTCGCGGCCCTCAGCCTCCATCTTGGACAGGATGWAATTGCAGGTGCCGTTGAGGATGCCATAGACGCGCGCGATCTCGTTCGCGGCGGCGCCTTCGCGCAGGCCCTTGATCACCGGGATGCCGCCCGCGACGGCCGCCTCGAACTTCAGCGCGACCTTGGCGGCTTCGGCGGCTTCAGCCAGCTCCAGCCCGTGATGGGCGAGCATCGCTTTGTTCGCGGTGACCAGGCTCTTGCCGCCGGCGAGCGTCGCGCGGGCAAGGGCGAGCGCAGGGCCATCCGACCCGCCGACCAGTTCGACCACGACGTCGGCGCCCTCGTAACGCGCGAGCGCGCTGGTGTCGTCGACCCATTCGAACCGGCCGATATCGACGCCGCGATCCTTGGCGCGGTCGCGCGCGGAGACCGCGACGATCTCGATCGGCCGGCCGGCGCGGCGCGCAATCAGCGCGCCGTTCGCGTCGATCAGCCGGATCACGCCGCCGCCAACGGTTCCAAGCCCGGCAAGTGCGACGCGTAGCGGTTTGGTCATGTCAGCCCCAATTCGTCATGCTGAACTCGTTTCAGCATCCATGCGCGATCATTCGCCGCGCGCGTGCGGCCTATGACCGCGCTTGGACCCTGAAACAAGTTCAGGGTGACGTTGATTTTCTTGAGGCCGCCCCGGTTACTTCTTCACCAGGCCGATCTCGACCAGGCGCTCGTGCAGATAGTCGTGCGCGGTGATCGGCGTCGGATAGCGGTTGGGATTTTCCGGCGTGATGCAGCCGGGCAGCGTCTCGATCAGGAAATCGGGCGCAGGGTGCAGGAAGAAGGGCATGGAATAGCGCGAATGACCGCGGCGCTCGGGCGGCGGGTTGACCACGCGGTGGGTGGTCGAGGGCAGGACATGATTGGTCAGGCGCTGCAGCATGTCGCCGACATTGACCACCATCGCACCTTCGGGCGGGCGGATCGCGAGCCAGCGACCGTCGCGGTCGAGCAGTTCGAGTCCGGCCTCCTCGGCGCCGAGCAGCAGGGTGATGAGGTTGATGTCCTCATGCGCGCCGGCGCGGACACCCTCGGCTTCGGCGGGGATCGGCGGATAATGCAGCAGGCGGAGGATCGAATTGCCGTCCTCGACCGCATGATCGAACCAGTTGGGCGCGAGCCGCAGGTGGCGCGCGATCGCCGACAACAACCGGTCGCCGGCCCGGTCGAACGCGGTGAACAGTTCGAGAAAGGTCGCGGTGAAGCCTTCCGGCCGGGCGGGCCAGATATTGGCGGGCATGTCCGCGGCGAAGCGGTGGCCGGCGGGAAGCTCGCGGCCGACATGCCAGAATTCCTTCAGGTCGACATGCTTGGCGTCCTTGGCGATCTCGGTCTTGAACGGCGTGTACCCGCGCTGGCCGCCGCCGGCGGGCGTGAAATAGCCGCGCTTCTCGTCTTCGGGCAGTGCGAACAGGTCGGCGGTCTCTTTCCAGGCGCGCGCGATCAGTTCCTGCGAAATGCCGTGATCGGCGATGACCGCGAAGCCGAAGCGTTCGAACGACCCGCCGAGCGCGGCGGCAAAGGCATCGGGATCGGCCGCTTCATCCTTGAGCGACAGCGCGGGGACCTGGGCGGAAGGGGTATCGAGCATGACTGGTGTCCGTGATGGGGGATGAGCCATGATAGCGCCATCCCCCGGACACGAACAGTGTGCGGAACCGGAGGTTCCCCGACGCGCCGATCCGTCAGGCGGCCGCGCGCTCGGCGACAGGCCGGCGGCGCAGGGCCGCCTGCACGATCGGCGGCGGCGAATAGGCCGCGCTTTCCAGCGGCGCGACGTCGATTCCCGGCGGCACGATCGCGTCGATGCGATCGAGCAGCTCGTCGCTCAGCACGACCCCCGCGCCCTCGAGCAGGCCGTCGAGCTGCTCCATGGTGCGCGGGCCGATGATCGCCGCGGTGAGCGCAGGGTGCGCCACGACAAAGGCCAGCGCCATGTGCATCAGCGAGATGCCGGCGCTCTCCGCCAGCGGGATGAGTTGCTCGACCGCATCGAGGCTGCCCTCGTCGGACATCGCCTTGGGAAAATAGCGCGTGCGGATCGAATCGGGCATCGGCGCGCCCTTGCGATATTTGCCGGTGAGCATGCCCTTTGCCAGCGGGCTCCACGCCATCACGCCCATCCCGTAGCGCTGGCAGGTGGGCAGCACCTCGCGCTCGATCGAGCGGTTGAGGATTGAATAGGGCGGCTGTTCGGTGCGGAACCGCGCCAGCCCGCGCCGCTCGGCGATCCACTGCGCCTCGACGATATCGGATGCCGGGAAGGTCGACGCGCCGATCGCGCGCACCTTGCCCTCCCGCATCAGATCAGTGAGCACCGACAGCGTCTCTTCCACGTCCGTGTCCGGCGCGGGGCGGTGGATCTGATAAAGGTCGATATAGTCGGTTTGCAGCCGGCGCAGCGAATCCTCGACCGCGCGGGTGATCCAGCGCCGCGAATTGCCCTGCATGTTCGGATCGTCGCCCATCGGCCCATGAACCTTGGTCGCGAGCACGATATGCTCGCGCCGACCTTTCAGCGCCTTGCCGACGATCTCCTCGGATTCCCCGGCGCTGTAGCGATCGGCGGTGTCAATGAAGTTGATGCCGAAATCCACGGCCTTGTGGATCATGCGGACGCACTCGTCGTGATCGGGATTGGCCAGTTGCCCGAACATCATCGCGCCCAGACAATAGGGGCTGACCTTGATCCCGGTCCGGCCGAGGGGGCGGTATTGCATTGTCTTCTCCTTCATCACGCGCTGGCGGATTGCCGGTCGGCGCCCTATAAGCATCAATCGGAACCTATTTCCGTTTATACGGAACGTTGTTCCGTTTATCAAGGGCGGATGGAGAAGCGTGAGCAAGGACAGTTTCGACATGGTGCAAGCGACCGCTGAGCAGGGCCGGCCGGTCAGGGCCGATGCGCGTCGCAATCTCGATGCGCTGCTCCGAGCGGCCATGGCCGCGTTCACGGAATTGGGCGTGGACGCGCCGATGCGGGAGATCGCGGCGCGCGCGGGTGTCGGGGTCGGAACGCTGTACCGCCACTTTCCCCAGCGATCGGACCTGATCAAGGCGATCATCCGGCAGGAAGTCGATGCCTGTGTCGAGGCCGGCGCGGTCTTCGCGGCAACGCAGGCGCCGGGCGAGGCGCTGACCTCCTGGATGCTGCGCCTGATCGATTTCGTCGCGACGAAACGGGGCCTGGGGCCTGCGCTTCATTCAGGCGACCCGGCCCTTCAATCGCTTCCCGACTATGTGTTCGGTCGACTGACGCCGACGCTGCGCGGCTTGCTCGATGCCGCGGCGGCGGCCGGCCTGATCCGTGCCGATGTGGACGCCGGCGAGCTTCTGCTTGCCGGCCTCCAGCTGGCAACGCCGATCGCCGGCGGCGACACCGCGCAGGCGCGGCGCATGATCGCCCTGCTGGTCGACGGCTTGCGTTACGGCGCGAGTGGGCCACCGACACGCAGCAACGGCTAGAGTCCTGAATCGGAAGGTCGTTGCATTAGAAATCCGCCGTCAGCATGACGGAAGTAAAATATTTACCAGCGACCTTCCGATTCAGGACATTAGTTGACCGTGATGACGCCCTTCGACTTGTCGCTGCCGTCGCTGGTCAAGTCGAGCTTGAACGGCTTCTTCTCGTCGGTGGTGCCGGTCAGGCCGTTGCCGTCCGGCACGACGGTGAAGCCGGCACCGTTGAGCTTCTGCTGGAACCAGTCGCGCACCGTCGCCGGGGCGGCCGGGCTCTGGAAGGAGACACGCACGCGGCCATTGTCGTCCTCGCGGGACTTGCCCCCGTCATGCGCCTCCACATTCATCCCGGAAATGGTCGAGCCCGGATAAAGATGGACGCCGTTCATCTCGAAATCGTCCGCATCGAGATGAATCTTGGGCAGGTTGAGCTTGCCCGAGAAGCCCGGCACGTTGATCGCCACCGCACCGGTATTGCCGTCCATGCTCGCCACGACATTGCCGTCGGAATCGGTGCTGTTGATCGAGATCGAGGTGCCGGTCTTCGAATCGTCGCAGGCGGAAAGCGTGGCGGCCAGAGCGATCGCTGCCAGCGGCGCGGCCAGGGAACGAAGCATGGGGCAGTCTCCAAGGGTGAATTAGTTAAGTAACACACTAATTCCTGACAGGAGCGGCGTCAAGCATTTCCGGCGAAACTTGGGGGTGACCTGCGTCGGCGCATCTGCGACAGGCCTCCGCATGACTGCCGCTTCGTCCCCCGACTCCCGCAACATGGCGCCGTTCGGCTTTCGCGAATTCGTCGTGATGGTCGCCTCGCTGATGGCGCTGGGCGCGATCGGGGTCGACACGATGCTGCCCGCGCTGCCGGCGATCGGCGAGCGGCTGGGCGTCACGACCGAGAATGAGCGGCAATATGTCATCGCGATCTATCTGATCGGGCTTGGCGCCGGGCAGCTGATCCATGGTCCGCTGGCCGACCGGTTCGGCCGGCGGCCGGTGATGATGTGGGCGCTGTTCCTCTACGGGGTCGGCAACGCGGTGGCGGCGGTATCGGGCAGCTTCCAGCTGCTGCTGCTCGCCCGGCTGCTCGGTGGCGTCGCGGTCGCGGCGACCCGGGTGGTGACGATCGCGATCGTGCGCGACTGCTATTCGGGCCGGCCGATGGCGCGGGTGATGAGCCTCGCGATCATCGTCTTCATGATCGCGCCGGTGTTGGCGCCGACCCTGGGGCAGTTCATCCTGTTCTTCGGATCGTGGCGGCTGATCTTCAGCGTGATCGCGGTGCTGACCGCGATCGTGCTGGTCTGGTTCGCATTGCGCATGCCCGAAACGCTGGCCGGCGAGCGCGTGCCCTTTTCGGTCGGGCGGCTCGCCGAGGGCTACCGCACGACGCTCACGGATCGCTGGTCGCTCGGCTATACGCTGGCGGGTACCGCGCTGCAGGGGGCGCTGTTCGGCTATATCACCTCGGTGCAGCAGATCGTGACGACGGTGTTCGATGCGGAGAAGCATCTGAATCTCGTCTTTGCCGGCACCGCGGGCAYGATGGCGGCGGCGAACCTGCTCAACTCGCGCCTGGTGATGCGGCTCGGCTCGCGCTTCCTGTCGCACAGTGCCGTGGTCTTTCTGATCCTGATCTCATCGGTGAACGTCGCCAACTGGTTCCTCGGCGGCGAGAGCCTGATCCTGTTCGTGATCCTCCAGGCGCTGACCATGGGCTGTTTCGGCCTGGCCAATGCGAATTTCAACGCCATGGCGATGCAGGATATGGGCGATATCGCGGGCACGGCCTCCAGCATTCAGGGCTTCATCAGCGTGACCTTCGGCGCGGTGATCGGCATGTCGATCGGCCAGTCCTTCGCGGGTACGACCCTGCCGTTGCATATCGGTACCTTGTGCTGCGCGCTGATCACCCTGGTCATCATCGCGGTCACCGAACGCGGCAGGCTGTTCCGGCCTCATTGACTTGCGCTTCGTCGCAGACGGCGGAACCGCTTTGATGTAATCTCGTTCGCCTGATGATCCGCGATTCCGCGGCTGGGAGACGGACGATGAGCATGGGTGGCTATCAGGTACCTGGCGAAGGCACCGGCGACGACGGGTTCGACGAGGAAGGCTATGACGAGAGCCAGCGCGCCGAGATCCTGGAGGTCACGCGCGACGGACCGACCGACGGCACCATCCTGACGGATCTCAATCCGGACATCGGCGACGAAGACGATGACGACGACGATGTCGAGATGGAGAGCGACGAGATCGGCGACGAAGACCCGGATGCGGATGAAGACGAAGACGACCTTGTGGAGGACGAGCTCCAGGAGGATTTCGAGGACGACGATGTCGACGAGGACGATCTGGGGGATGCGGACGACGCGACGCTCCGCCCATGAGGTGGCGTGGGAGGGCCGGATTGACGGGCCCTCCCGCCGCTGAATAGGATCGTCGGCGCAAGGAGTTCCGCCATGCCGACCGATCCCCGTATCGACGCCTATATCGACAAGCAGGCCGAGTTCGCGAAGCCGATCCTGCGCCACATCCGGACGCGGATGCATGCCGCCTGCCCGGACGTGGTCGAGACGGTGAAATGGAGCCGCCCCTTTTTCGATTACAAGGGCAGCCCGCTCGCCATCATGTCCGGGTTCAAGGCGCATGCGAGCTTCGGCTTCTGGCGCCGCGATGCGCTGGCGACTGGCCAGGAAGGCGAGGCGATGGGGCAGTTCGGGCGCCTGACCTCGATCGGGGATCTGCCCGGCGACGCCGAACTCGACGCGCTGATCCGCGAAGCGGCGGCGCTGGTCGATGCCGGCGATGGGGCGATCAAACGCAAACCCAAGCCCGCCAGGCCTGAGCTGGAGGTGCCGCCGGAACTGGCCGACGCGCTCGCGGGCGACGCCGTCGCGAGCGCCACGTTCGACGGTTTCCCGCCAAGCTGCCGCCGGGACTATGCCGAATGGATCGCGGACGCCAAGCGCCCGGAGACGAAGGCCAAGCGCGTTGCCGAAGCGATCGGGATGCTGCGCGAGGGCAAAAGGCGGAACTGGAAATATGAGCAGTGATGCGTGGGCGCAGCCTGGCGGCGGCCTCCGGCTGACCTTGCACTATCTCCCGTAATATATCGCGACCGGGTCGCTTGCCGTGTGCGGCTTCCATGTTATGGTGTAACGTCACCATTGCGAAGGAGGACATGATGAGCACACGAGCCCTGGCCTATCGGCAACCCCGCATCGACCATTCCGAGCCGCTGTCGGCGTTGAACATCACGCCGCTGATCGACGTGCTGCTGGTGTTGATCGTGACCATGATCATCACCATCCCGATGATGACGCACAAGGTGCCGATCGACCTGCCGACGGTCGGCATTCCTACGACTGAGACCAATGTGATTCACCGGATCGATCTGAATGCGGCGGGCCAGATCGCGCTCGACGGTACTCCGGTCGACCTGGTCGGGTTGCGGTCGCGGCTCGATGCGATCCGCGCCGATCCCAATGTCCAGCTGCAATTCAGCACGGACGGCGCGGCGCGCTACGAGCGGTTCGACCAGATTCTCGCGGTGATCAAGCGCGCCGGCATCACCAGGCTCGGCTTTGTCGGGAACGAGAAGTTCCGGAACTTCGACGCGGTCGAATAGCGACCAGCGACGGGATGCCGGGGAACGTTGCCGCGTGGCGCGGCGTTGGGGCGTTCCCCTGCAACCGACAAGGTCTTCATCCCATGCGCTATTTCATCGCGCTTCCGCTGCTGCTCGCGGCGGGCTGCTCGCCCGACAAGTCGGGTAGCAACTCGGTCGACATCAATATGGCCGCCGAGCAGGCGCAGGGCAGCGTCGATGCCTATGCCAACAGCCAGGGGGCCGATAGCCAGGGGAACGAGACCGCGCCGGTGACGGAGGTGGCGCCCGGCGCGGCGGCGACACCCGCGCCGCTGACGCCGCCCGAACCGGGAACCCCCGGCGGCCTGCCCGACGATCGCACCCCGATCTCCGAGGCACCTTTCACGCCCGACAGCGCGCAGGGCGCGGCGAACGTGGTGCAGACCTATTATGCGCTGCTCGGCGAGGGCAAATACCGCCAGGCCTGGGCGCTGTGGGACGATGGCGGCAAGGCATCGGGGATGAGCGCCGAGGGGTTCGCCGCGAGCTTCGCCAAATATACCGAATATCACGCCAATATCGGCGCGCCGGGCGAGATCGACGCAGGCGCGGGGCAGCGCTACGTCACCGTGCCGGTGCAGGTCTATGGCCGGCTGAAACAGGGTGCGGCGCCGGTCTATATGCTGGGCAGCGTGACCCTGCACCGCGTCGGCGACATCGACGGTGCCACCGCAGCGCAGAAGAGCTGGCATATCCGCAGCGCCGACATCAAGCCGCGCCCGGGCGGCAAGCCGACGCCGGTCGCGAGTGTCCCCGCGACGGGCATCGTCACCGCCACCTATCGCTGCGTCGACGGCAGCCGGATCAATGTCCGCTTCGACAAGGGCGCCGATACCGCCACCTTGCGGTCGGGCGGCAAGCTGGTCGCGGTGCTCAAGGGACAGCGGCCGGCCTCGGGCATCTGGTATGCCGCGCGCGGATACGAGCTGCGCGGCAAGGGGCAGGACGCTACCTTCACGCAGCCGGAGATGCCGCCACTGGCATGCCGCGCGAACTAGGCTAGTCGTACCGGGACTTTTGACGGATCCCGCTCATGCCGACTCTGCTGCTTCTCGTTGCCTCCAACTGCTTCATGACGATCGCCTGGTACTGGCATCTCAAGGGCGGGATGACGAAACCGCTGATCTGGGTGATCCTGATCAGCTGGGGCATCGCGTTGTTCGAATATTGCCTGGCGGTGCCGGCCAACCGGCTCGGCTATGCCTCGGGCTGGAGCGGCGGTCAGCTGAAGGTCGCGCAGGAAGTCATCACCCTGCTGGTGTTCGGCGTCTTCATGGTCGCGGTGCTTGGCGAGCCGCTGAGCTGGCGGCATGCCGGCGCGTTTCTTTGCCTGATCGGTGCCGCGGCATTCCTGTTCGCCGGCCGCTAGAGGAGCGACGGCGTTGACGTTCCATATCTCCGGTGCCTCGTGCAGTCAGATGTCCGATATTTATATCTATTTGATATATAAGGATATTATATGAGATTCGCACTGGCCAGGCCAGACAAGATATGAGACAGGCTGGTGTCCCATATCTCCCGTTGGCGCGCACGGCACGGTCGCTGCCGGCGATTCAACCATGAGGCCGGATCTGGCATTGCAGCCATGCCGAACCCTTGCCGGCCCGCTCTTTCTTATCGTCGGAACAGATTTGCCAGGCGCTAACGCCCATTCAGCGCGGCGGCGAGGGCAATGAGGTCGCTGTTCTGAATGGCCTCCCCGGTCGCATCGGTCGGCACGGCAGCGGCGGTTTGATGGCCCTGCCGTGGGGCAGGCGCGTAGCCGGCGACGTCAATGGCGGTCCACAGGATGCCGCCCGCCCAGATCAATGCCGCCCATCGGCTTCTGAACAGTTTGGCGAAGGGCATTGTCCGTTGATGGATCGAGAGTAGTTAAGACCGTCCTCGACGTCATGGTAAATACGGCAGCTATTTCGGCCGCTTCTCCATCGACTGAAGCTGCGCGAGCCTTGCCGCCTCGGCGATCGCGCTCGCCGATTTCGATGCCGCGTCCGGCGTGAAGGAAACGGCGAGGCCATCCGGCCCGTCGAGCATCACTTCCCCTTCTTCCGCCGTCACCGTGGTGGGAATGTCATGGACTTTTATCGACATGGCGAAATAACCTTTCCCGGATTAACAAAAACGCAGGCGCGACCGCGTCGGTTCCGATAAGGTTTGGGGATGTACACACGAAATTTCCTGAAAACCCACCCAACACCGAAACTTAGCGACGCCGAAGCGGCATCGCTCGAGGCGGCGGTGGGCCGCACCGCGGAGTTTCGCGCGAAGCAGATCATCGTGCGTCAGCAGGTTCCGCTGAGCCAGTGCACCCTGCTGCTGGAGGGATTCGTCGAACGCTACAAGGATACGCCGGAGGGGCGGCGCCAGATCCTGGCGATCCATGTGCCGGGCGATTTCGTCGATCTGCACAGCTATCCGCTGAAGCGGCTGGAACATTCGGTCGCCGCGCTGACCGCGGTGAAGGTGGCGCTGTTCCCGCATCCGGCGATCCGCGCGCTGACCGAGCAATCAGCGACGCTGACGGAATTGCTGTGGCGATCCACCCTGATCGATGCGGCGATCAACCGCGAATGGATCGTGTCGGTCGGGGCGCGTTCGGCGGCGGTGCGGCTCGCGCACCTGTTCTGCGAGATGTACATGCGGCTCGACCGGGTCGGCCTGACCGACGGCCTGCGTTTCACCTTCCCGCTGACCCAGATCGACCTTGCCGATGCCACCGGGCTGACGCCGGTCCATGCCAACCGCATGCTGCGGCAATTGCGCGAGCAGGGGCTGGTCGAATTCCGCGCGGGCATTGCGACGATCCTCGACTGGGATGGCCTGCGCAGTTTCGCGGAGTTCGATCCGGGATATCTGTTTCTGGAATGATCTTCGCGCCCCTCCCCCGAAAGGGAGGGGCCTGGGATCAGCGGGCGTCGCCGCCGAGATAATGCGCCTGCGCCGCATCCGTCGCGTTGACCGCGAGGATCGAGCGGGCATCGCCCGGCGCACGGGGACGGCCCTTGCGGTCGCCGGCGGCGTGGATGACGCGGTCGAGCAGTTCCTGCCCCTCGCTCCACCAGCCGATCCCGCTGGCGGCGTTGATATGCCCCTGTTCGCCCGCATCGACGAAATGGCTGCCCCAGGTCGCCGCGAGGCTGTGCGCGCGCTCGATGGTGATCCACGGATCGTCGCGGCTGGCGACGAGGATCGAGGGGAAGGGCAGCGGCGCGACCGGCGTCGGCGCGAAGGCATGCAGATCAACCTGGGCATCCGGGCGATCGACATCGGCCGGCGCGACCAGCAGCGCGCCGGCGACCGGCCAGCCATAGGGCTGGCGCGTCAGCTCGGCCCACCAGGCGACGGCAAGGCAGCCAAGGCTGTGCGCGGCCAGGATCACCGGCGCCTGGGCCGAGCGAATCGCCTGGTCGAGCTTGGTCACCCAGGCATTGCGATGCGGGGTGTTCCACATGCCGAGCTCAACGCGGACAGTGTCGGGCCGGGCGCTTTCCCACAGGCTCTGCCAGTGCGAAGGCCCCGATCCCCCCAGACCGGGAACGGTCAGGATGGTCGGTTGGGCCGGGTCGTGGGGCGAAAAGCTTCCCATGATACGCACTCCTTGAAGAGGGGAGAGACGTGGCCGCGCGAAGCTCTAGGGGACGCCGAGCGACCACGCCTCCCGAGGTGAAAAGCTATTCCTACTATTCCGATAGGCAATAGACCCTGCGACCAACCGCGCAGGCGCTGCGACAGTCCGAAATGGCGGCATGATCCGGTCGCAAAAGGGGCCGGATTCGTCGTGTCCAACCGGACCGGGAATGGGCTATCGCGGCGCGACTCGGCTTGGTAGGGCTTGGCATGGCCAAGCTTCGCGCCGATCAGATGCTCGTCGATCGCGGCCTCGCCGAGAGCCGGACGCGCGCACAGGCGCTGATCATGGCGGGGCTGGTATTCGCGGGCGACCGCAAGATCGACAAACCCGGGCAACAATTTCCGGACGACGCGGTGCTCGACGTGCGGGGGCGCGATCATCCCTGGGTATCGCGCGGCGGGATCAAGCTGGCGCATGGGCTCGATCATTTCGGCTGGGACGTGACCGGCGCAGTGGCGATCGACGTCGGCTCCTCGACCGGGGGGTTCACCGATGTGCTGCTCACCCGCGGTGCCGCACGAGTCTATGCGGTCGACAGCGGCACCAACCAGCTCGCCTGGAAGCTGCGTCAGGACGCGCGCGTGATCGTCCATGAACAGACCAGCGCGCGCATCCTGACCGCGGCGCATATTCCCGAGCCGGTCGACCTGATCGTGTGCGATGCGAGCTTTATCGGGCTCGCCAAGGTGCTCGACGTGCCGATGGGCTTCGCCAGGGACGATGCGCGTCTGCTCGCGCTGGTCAAACCGCAGTTCGAAGCGGGGCGCGAAGAGGTCGGCAAGGGCGGGGTGGTCCGCGATCCCGCCATCCATGCGCGGGTCTGCGCCGAGGTTTCGGCCTGGGTCGACTCACGCGGCTGGCATGTCGAGGGAGTCGTGGAAAGTCCGATCACCGGGCCCGAAGGCAATGTCGAATTCCTTCTGGCCGCGACGCGTTCGGTGGCGGGACGGAAGCTGAAAGGGCTGGAAGCGTGAGGGACATCGCATCGAAGCAGCCGCGCGGGCTGGCATTCCTGCGCACGGCGATCGTGACCGTTCCAGCCATCCTGCTGCTCGGGTTCGTCTCGGCGCGCCTGGCGCCCGGCGGATCCGGCAACAGCTGGTATGCCGCGCTCGCCAAGCCGCCCGAAAACCCGCCGGACTGGGTGTTCCCGGTGGCCTGGAGCGCGCTTTACGTCCTGCTCGGCCTGGCGCTGGCGATGGTCATCCAGGCGCGCGGATCGCGGTGGCGTGGCGCGGCGATCGCCCTGTTCTCGGTCCAGATGGCGGTGAACCTGATCTGGTCGCCGCTGTTCTTCGGCCTGCATCAGGTGCGCTGGGCGCTGGTCGCCATCGTCGTGATGCTGGTTCTCGCCGTCGCGACGACGCTGGCGTTCGGACGCGTCAGGGCTGTCGCGGCGTGGCTTTTGGCGCCGTATCTGCTATGGCTGGCCTTTGCCGGTTTGCTGACCTATCGCATCGCGGCGCTCAACCCCGGGGCCGAAACCCTTGTGCCGTCGTCCTCGACGTCCCAAATCAACTCCATCTGACACGAATTTTACGGGATCATCCGATGCAGTCCGACAACAAGATTTTCGACGATTTCGCGAAGTTCGTAAACGGCGCCGCGGGCACGCTGGCCGGCATGGGCCGCGAGGCCGAACAGGGCGCCAGGGCCAAGGCGAAGGAATGGATCGGCGGTCTCGACTTCGTCAGCCGCGACGAATTCGAAGCGGTCAAGGCGATGGCCGCGGCCGCCCGTGACGATGCCGACGCGCTGCGCGCCCGGATCGATGCGCTCGAAGCGGCAGCGGCGCCTGTCGCCCCCAAGAAACCCAAGGCAGGAGCCTGACGATCTTTTCCACAGCTTTTTCTACAGGTCTATCCACGCTTGACTTGTGCGTCCCACCGTATCGGGGCACCACATCTGGTGTCACGACGGCGGCACGGGAAGGGATGGCGTGATGCTTGACGAAGCCGATTACGAACGCGACGACGCGGCCCCCATCGACATGCTCGAAAGCTATTTCGCGGCACATGGGTGGGAGCATGAGCGCCAGGACGACGAAGTCATCGCCAAGGTGAAGGGCAGCTGGACTCAATATGAGCTCCGGGCGCTGTGGCGTGACGAGGACAGCGTCATCCAGTTCCTCGCCTTTCCCGACATTCGTGTCACCGATGAGCGCCGCAGCGCGATCTATGAGGCGATCGGGCTGATCAACGAGCAGCTCTGGGTCGGCCATTTCGAGCTATGGTCGTCGAGCGGGATCCTCCTGTATCGCCACGCCGCGATGATCGAGGGCGAGAACGGCACCATGTCGCTCGGCGCGGCGGAGCTGCTGGTGGAATCGGCGATCGACGAGTGCGAGCGTTTCTACCCGGTGTTCCAGTTCGTGCTGTGGGGCGGCAAGACGCCGAAGGAAGCGCTCGCCGCGGCGATGACCGAGACCCAGGGCGAAGCCTGACCCGGTGACGATCGACAGGATCTGGCTGATCGGCTGCGGCAATATGGGCGGCGCGATGCTGCGTCGCTGGATCGCCAGCGGCGTGATCGCGGCGGACCGGGTCGATGTGGTCAACCGGACCGATCGCGCGCTTCCCGAAGGCGTACGCCAGGCGCGCGACCTGCCCGAGGGGCCGCTGCCCGACATGGTGATGCTCGGCATGAAGCCGCAGCAGATCGACGAGATCACGGCCCGTTACGCCGAACGGCTGGCAGGGGTGCCGGTGCTGGTGTCGATCCTGGCGGGCGTCGAGAAAGCGAGCCTCGCCCGGCGTTTCAGCGCGGGCTCGATCGTGCGGGCCATGCCGAATCTGCCCGTCGGCATCGGCAAGGGCGTGGTCGGGCTTTACTCCGACGACGCAGATGCGGACACGCACGATGCCGTCTCCGCGCTGATGACGCCGCTCGGGCTGGTCGAATGGATCGCGGACGAAAAGCTGTTCGACGTCGTGACTGCGCTGGCCGGGAGTGGACCGGGTTTCCTCTACCGCGTCATCGACGCCCTGGCCGCGGGTGGCGAAGCGCTCGGCCTGCCTGTGGATCAGGCGCAGCGCATGGCGATTGCGACGGTCGAGGGGTCGGCGATGCTGGCGTCGGCGGCTGACGTATCGCCGGCGGTACTGGCGGATCGTGTCGCCAGCCCGGGCGGATCGACGCGCGAAGGGCTCAACGTCCTGGATCGCGACGACGCCCTGAAGACGCTGATGCGCGACACGCTGGCCGCAGCCACGCGCCGCAACGCGGAAATGGCCGCTGCGGCGCGCCAGGCTTAGGCCAGTCGGGGGCGCATCCTCCCGAAATGGTTTCAACTCCGATTGCCCAAATCCGCCGCGCATGATGGTGTCCCGGCCGGAAGCGCGTGACTTGTCCGCCTTCCTGGACTTGCCGAAATCTCGTTCGGCCAGCCGCGTATTGCGTAGGCACTTTCGTCCGGGGATTGGTGATGCGCAAACTCTTCCTGAAAAGCTGTATTTCGGCGTCGCTGATCGCGGCGAGCTTTGCGCTGCCGGTCATGGCGGGCGGCCAGGTGACCTATGTCGACCAGGGCAGTTCCTGGACCGACTCGACGCGCAGCGACTTCTACTCGCGCGACCAGGGATCGCAGATGATCCCGCTCGCCTGGCTGAACGCGCTCACCACCGCCGACGGCCAGCCTTTCCTGGGCGACCAGCTCGCGCGCTATGGCTATCTGCCCAATCCCGGCTCCGACCTGCCGATCGGCTTCACCAAGGCGGGCGCGCCGGGGCAGGAAGTGGCGGGCATGACCTGCGCTGCCTGCCATACGCGGCAGATCGTCGTCGGGACTCAGCAATATCGCATCGATGGCGGCCCGGCGCTGGTCGATTTCCAGGCGTTGCTGACCGATCTGGTCGATGCGGTCGGCCGGGTGCGCGCGACCAATGCCTCGTTCGCGACCTTTGCGACGGCAGTGCTCGGCCCCAATCCGCCAGCGAAGCAGATCAAGCAGCTCCGCTCGGACGTCGATCTGTGGTATCTTCGCGAGAATGCCCTGCGGAACAACGCCTATCCGACCCTCTTGTGGGGGCTCGGCCGGCTCGACGCGGTCAGCATGATCTTCGACCGCCTGACCGGCCTCGATCTGGGCAAGCCGCCCAGCTATCTGATCGAATCGAACATCAAGATCGCCGACGCGCCGGTGCGCTATCCGTTCCTGTGGAACGCGCCGAAGCAGGATTACACGCAGTGGCCGGGCTTTTCCGCCAATGGCAGCGACATTTACGGCCTGGCGCGGAACACCGGCGAAGTGATGGGGGTGTTCGGTACCTTCCGGCCGAAGAAGTCTTTCTTCCACCTGTTCGGCATCGACTTCATCGGCAAGGGCACCTCGCACCAGCAATCGACCGATTTCGATGGGCTGTTGAAGCTGGAGGATCTGGTGCAGCTGATCGGCGCGCCGAAATGGCAATGGCCGGTCGACCCCGCGCTCGTCTCGCGCGGCCAGGAAATCTACAACTGGTCGCAGGCGCAGGGCGGCTGCGTCTCCTGTCACGGCCAGACGCCGGGCAAGAAGCGCCTGCCCAACCAGGCGACCTGGGCGACCCCGCTGCTGGATGTCGGCACCGACTCGCACGAGTATGACATCCTCGCGCGCGAATCCGATCCGGGCGTGCTGAAGGGCGCGCATATCCCGTTCCTGATGCCGCCGATCAAAAATCCGGCGACCTCGTTCAGCCTGCTCGGCGTGTCGGTCGGCGGGTCGATCCTGCAAAGCGGATCATGGGTGCCGGCGATCTGGGGCAATCTGATCGCGAAGCAGCAGAGCTCGAAGGGGCCGATGCCGTCGGACCAGGTGAAGCAGGCGCTGAACGATGCGTTCGACGACGACGCGGCCGCGCCGACCGACGGCAAATACCGTTACGAGTCGCGTGTGCTCTACGGCATCTGGGCAGCCGCGCCCTATCTGCACAACGGATCGGTCGCGACTCTGGCGGACCTGCTCAAGCCGGCGGACCAGCGTGCCGCGTCCTTCCTGGTCGGCCCCTATTACGACACGCAGGCGATTGGCCTTGCTGCTGCCCAGCCCGGGCTGAACGGCGTGCGCGTCACCACGGGATGCGACCAGCGCAATTCGGGCAACAGCCGATGCGGGCATGAATTCGGCACGACCTTGCCCGACGCGGACAAGCTGGCCTTGCTGGAATATCTGAAGACGCTTTGAAGGGGAGAGGGGCGGCTAGTCCCGCAGGCTCTCGACGCGGGGGCGCTCATGCTCCGGGATGAGGCCCTCGAGCACTGCCCAGAAGCCGCTCACCGCTGATTGCCCGGCGCTGGCATACGCAGCGGAGAGCCGCTCGCGCAGGGCCTCGAACAGCTCGTTCTCGAGGCCCCTTCCAGCGTCGGTCAGGCGGAGCAGGCGCTGCCGCCGGTCGCGCTCGCCGGGGCGGGTCTCGACCAGCCCACGATCGCCCAGCTCGGTCAGTACCCGGCCGAGCGACTGCTTGGTGATCGCGAGCAGCGCAAGCAGTTCGCTCACGGTCATGTCGGGCTGGCGGGCGATGAAATAGAGCGCGCGGTGGTGCGCACGGCCAAGGCCCTGCGCCGCGAGCCCGCGATCGATCGCGCGCGTGAGGTGGCTGTTGCCGAAATAGAGCAATTCCATTCCGCGGCGAAGCTCGGGCTCCCGCAGGAAAAGCGGTGAAGCGGTCGTTGACGGGGCTGCCATGTTGACCGGATTTGGCGCCTTCCCTACTAGGCTTCAACCCTAGAAATTGTATCAAATTGTAAGAATGGAACCATGCTCGATATAACGACCGACGGGAGCAAGGGCAGCGGCCTGACCTTCACCCAGGAGCCGCATCCCGGTCTGGTCGACGCGAACGAGCGCGCGCGCCTGTTGGAAGACCCTGGATTCGGGCGGGTTTTCACTGATCATATGGTCACCATCCGCTTCAATGAAGCGCAAGGATGGCATGACGCCCGCGTCCAGCCGCGCGCGCCGTTCCAGATGGATGCGTCCTCCGCCGTGCTGCATTACGCGCAGGAAATTTTCGAAGGCATGAAGGCATATCGCCTCGCCGATGGCGGAACGGCCCTGTTCCGGCCCGATGCGAATGCGGCGCGGTTCCGCAGTTCGGCCCAGCGGATGGCGATGGCTGAATTGCCGGAAGAGCTGTTCCTCGAGTCGATTCGCCAGCTGGTGCGGATCGATCACGACTGGATTCCGACCTCCGACGGCGGCTCGCTGTATCTGCGGCCGTTCATGATCGCGAGCGAGGCGTTCCTGGGTGTGAAGCCCTCGGCGGAATATCTCTATGCGGTGATCGCCTCCTCGGTCGGCGCCTATTTCAAGGGCGGCGCATCGGCTGTCACCTTGTGGGTGTCGGAGGATTATACCCGCGCCGCGCCCGGCGGCACCGGCGCTGCGAAGTGCGGCGGCAATTACGCCACCAGCCTGGTCGCCCAGAAGGAAGCGATCCGTCAGGGTTGCGACCAGGTGCTGTTCCTCGATGCGGCCGAGCGTCGCTGGATCGAGGAGCTGGGCGGCATGAACATCTTCTTCGTGTTCGACGACGGTTCGATCTCAACGCCGCCCCTGACGGGCACGATCCTGCCCGGCATCACCCGCGACTCGATCCTGAAGCTGGCGAAGGACATGGGCCTCACGGCGCGGGAAGAACCCTATGCGATCGACCAGTGTCGCGCCGATGCGGAGAGCGGCCGGCTGCGCGAGGCGTTCGCCTGCGGCACCGCCGCGGTGGTCGCGCCGATCGCGCAGATGAAGATGCGGGGCGGCGATTTCACCATCGGCAGCGGCGGCCCCGGCCAGACCACGCTGCGCATGCTGAACGCGCTCACCGACATCCAGCGCGGCAAGGCGCCCGATCCGCATGGCTGGGTGGAACGGCTCGACCAGGCCTGACGATCAGGCCCGTTGCGGGAATCGGTTGGGGTGCCTAAAGGCCTCCGCTCACCGGTCCCCGTCAGGTCGTTCCGACAGGGTCTCACTGGGGCGTCGCCAAGTGGTAAGGCAGCGGCTTTTGATGCCGCCATTCGCAGGTTCGAACCCTGCCGCCCCAGCCAGACCTTTCCCTGAAAACGCAGCCTGGATCAGCCTGTTTCCGCCAGCCAGGTAACGACCAGCGCGTCCCGCCATGCCGGCTCGTCCGGATCGATTGGCCGGATCGGCGTGACGCCGTGGCGGATGCGGCGGTCGTCGAGCAGAACCCCGTCGCCGGGCGTCGCCAGGGTGAACTGGCCGATCCGCCCGCCCGCCTCGTCGCCGATCTCGGTCACGCCGTCCGAGACGTTCCTGCGATCGACCAGCATCACGAACACCCAGTCGACGCCGTCCCGGTGAAGGCCCTCGGGCGTCGGCCTTCCCGTCTCGGCCGCTGATGTCTCGATGCGAAACTGGTGAAGCTCGACATGCCAGGCCTGGTCGGCCGGATATCGTCCCACCGCGCAAAGGAGGGGCGTCCAGGCCGCCAGGATCGCCTGCAGGACGGGATTGGCCAGCGTCTCGGGCAGGACAGGCTCGAACCATCGCTGCACGTCCCCGTTCAGCGGGTTATAGTCGCGGCTCTGGAAATGGGGCTGACGCGGCTTGGGCTCGATCGCGCCGCCGGACATCCTGAGCGCGGCGTGCCGGCGTCGCCGGTACCGGCCGCCATCGGCCATGTAGAGATCGGGTCCCAGGGCATCCCAGGAACGGGCGAACCCTTCCCACGCCCGACGAGCCTCAGGGCCGAGCTGCGCCAATACCGTGTCCGCGGAGAGGCAGACATAGCCTCGTTCGCCAAGTGCTGCCGCCAATGGGTCTGTCAGTCCTGTCCGGTCCGTCGCCTCAGTCAATCATCGCCTCTTTCCCCTGGCCTCAAAGCCCTTGGGGAAATCGCTCTATACGCGCGCCGTTGGAACAGAAAGGGGAAGGCCCTTGTCCGCTCTTCGACGCCGCCGGTGCAGGGAGGGAGCTGCCCGCACCGGCGGCGCCGCGCGCCGCGCCCCTTCGCGGGCTTACGGTCGCACGCCGGTTACCGAAGTCGTGCCGCTGCACCGGGTGTTGCCGGGACCGGCATAGCTGAAAGATCCGCTGCCGGTGAGCTGGGAGCTGTTCGGGATACTGGCATTAAGCGTTTCAGTCGTCTTGCCGGGACCATCGTCATAGGTGACGGTGGTCGAACCGCTGAGCCCCGCCGGATCATCCTTGCTCGACATGGTCAGGGTGATCGGGAAGCCGCCATAGGAAGTGGTGTACTGCGTATCCGAAACCTTGCTGACCATGATGGTGAAGCTGTTGGTCTCGTTCGGGCAGAGTCCCGCCTGGGACTGGCTGGTCGTGGTGGAGCGGCTGGTGACGCTCCAGGCGCCGTCAAACTTGCGCTCGATCGTCACCAGCACCGTGGCCGCCTTGGAATAACCATTGGCGTTCTTGCCACGATAGGTGAACTTGTCGTCGCCGAAATTCTGGCCGGTCGGCGTGTAGATGAAGCTGCCATTGTTTTGCAGCGCGACATTGCCCTTGGTCGGCCGGTCGACCAGCTCCAGCGTATCCGCGCCGCTTACCTGCAGGCTCGACGAGGTCGGCTGGCCCTGCGTCACCTTGATCGCCGCGTCGTTCACCTTGGGCAGCGCCAGCGTCAGCGTCGCGTCCACCGGCAGCGCCTTGCTGTCCGCCGGGGTGAGGGTGAAGCTGAAGTCGATATTCTCCTTGTCCGGGTTAACGGCCTTGAAGCGGAGCGTCAGCACGTCGCCGCTGCCCGACGCCGAGCCCGTCACGCCGGAGGTTATACCGCTGAGCGCCACGGTCGAGGCGGGCAGGTTCTCGTCATAGCCGCCGACCCTGCTGACCATCTTCGCTAGCGATTCCGGCACATAATTGTTGGCGACGGCGAGTGCGTACAGCTTGTCGGTCGACGACTTGATGGCACCCGCGACGCTCGCGAACAGCGATTTGTGCTGCTGGACCTGGAAGGTGCGGGGCACGTCGTTCGAGAAGCCAAGGCGCGTGGCCGCCGTGGTCGCGGTTACGTAGCGCACCTTCTGTCCGGCGATCATCGCGCCGCTGGGCTGGTAATTATAGTTGGAGAGGCCAAGCTTCTCGATGTCGAAACAATAATCGGCGATCGCATCGAGCGACTTCAGCACGCCCTTGTCGAAGGCGAGATAGGTCAGCAGCGCGCCACCGGCGAAGACGATCGCACCGAGCCCGGTGCCGATGCCCGCGGCGGCGAGGGTGGTGACCTTCGCCGCCGCAATGGTGGTGACGACGCTGTAGATGAAGATGTCGGCGGCGGCGTTGCACTTCCGGTCGTCGGCCGCGCTCGGGACGAGCGACCGTGCCGCCAGCGTCGACGCGGCCAGGAATTGATTGGCCTGGATGTAGATCGCCGCGTTGCGCAGATCCTCCGCGGAGAAGCTGTCGATCGTGCTGATGCCAGTCTGGAGCTGAGCGATCTTCGCGTTGATGTCTGCCTTCGCCGTCGCGTTCAGGCTCGCACCCGCCGATGCGAGAAACGCCTGGGCCTCGTTCTTCCGCGTCGTCAGGAAATCGAGCACGACGTTGCGGGCGTTGGCCACTTCGGCCGGCGCCGAGACCTGGACGGTGAAACTGTAGCTGCGGCTGCCGATCGTGACTGTCATCGTCTGTGCGCCGGCCGAAAGGCCGGTCGGCGTGACGAAGACCAACGTCCTGGCGTCGTCGCTGCGATAGAGGGTGACGTCCTTGCCGCCGAGCTTGCCGGTGTAGCTGGCCTGTTCGAGGGGCAGGTTCTCGGCGAAAAGCGCACCATATTTGCCTTGGGAGAGAGTGCTCGTCCCGGGCGCCTGCTTGAGCGAGACGGTGGTGGGCTGGACGCTGATCGAGGCGGTCGCACGACCGGTATTGCCCGCCGCATCGGTCGCGCTGGCGGTGCAGGTAATGGTGGTGGCCGCCGTCACCACGGGCGTGACCAGCATCGTACCGGTCAGCGTGCCACCGTCGCAGGCGATGGTCGGCGTCAACCCCGTCGTCACATTGTCCGTTGCCGTCGCGGTCAGCGCGAGGGTGAGCCCGCCTTCGACGGTGGCCGGCGCGGCGAGGCTGACAATCGGCGCCTGCGTATCGGCGGTGCTGCCGCCACCGCCACCTCCGCCGCCGCCCGATCCGCCGGAGTCGCCCCCGCTGCATCCGGAAATCGCCCCGAGGATCATCAGGCTGGCTAAGGTACGGCGCATGGGGAATTCCTCTAATTCAATGATTGTCGAGGCCGTTCGCAGGCCCGGGCGGTTCAGGAGGTGACGCAGGGGCCGGCACTGCCGCTGTTGGTGCGGATGGCGCCGACATCGGCGCGGGACACGGCAAGGCTCTTGCTCCGGTCCGCTCCGCCCCGGGCACGGGCCGCCATCGCGGAAGCGGTGGCGACCGGCAGGCCGGCCAGGGTGGTCAAGATACGCATATTTTACCCCCCGATAGGATGGTCGTCCGGCTGGCGCCGTTGCGATCCGGTACGACACGGTTCCCCCGGGCCTTCCGTGAAGAAAGTCGTTGAAACCGGCCGTGAGTTATTGATTAGACGGGGGACTTGGACGAGCGTATCGGCCGCGTGGCCGAACCGAATGGCCGAGGCGCGAAGGGGGACAACGACCGGATGGCACTGCGCATCATGCCCGAACCCGGTGTGAAGCTGCGCCTCGAAGAGGTCGAGGAGATGCGGAGCAAGAGCCGCACGACGATCGTCGGCATCGTCGTGATGGCGACGGTGCTCATCTTCATCCATGCCCAGTTCTCCGCGATCGTCGATGCCATGCTGCTGCGGGGCTGGCTCGCCTTCATGGGTGGCAGTGTCCTGTTTCTGTGCCTGTTGCTGGCCGCCTTTGCCGTTCCGCGCTGGCGTGCGGCGCGATCGGCGCGCTTCTGGGTCCGCGCGTCGCAGGTCGTGACGGTGAGCTTCTGCGCCGGGATCGCTGCCAGCGTGTGGATCCTGCTGCCGCCCGCCGACGACGATCTGCGCATGTTCGCGATCTTCCTCTATGTCTGGTTCGTCGCGATGGTGATGATGACCGGAGGCGATGGGCTGTCGGTACTGGGCTGCCTCGCGCTCATCGCGTCGCTGTCCGCATTCGTGCTGACTCACGACGTGCCGTTCGCCACGCCGCTGACACTCTTCCTGATCATGGCCGGTGCCGCGATCATCGGCATTCGCGGCCTCATCTGGCGCGCGGCCAACGACGCGTCCGACGCGCGGGCCATGACTCAGCGCGCTGCGGAATCGCTCGAGCGCGCGCTCGCCATCGTGCGAGCCGAACGCGACGCCAAGACGCGGTTCATCGCCTCGGCTTCGCACGATCTCCAGCAGCCGATCCAGGCGGCGCATTTGTTCATGGATCAGGCGCTGGAAAGCGAGGACCCGGTATCGCGCGCCCGCGCGGCGCGCGGCGCGAAGAGCGCGTTCCAGTCAGTCCAGGCGCTGCTTGAAACGATGCTCGATCATTTGCGGCTCGACGCGGGTGCCGTCATCGCCCGGGTCGGCGACGTGCCGATCGACCACATTGTCGGCGCGGTGGTGATGGAGCATGGCCCGGCCGCCCAATCGGCGGGCGTGCGTCTGATCCTGGTAAAGAGCCGCATCGTCGCGCGCGCCGACGCGCGCCTGTTGCAGCGGGCGCTGGCCAATCTGGTCGGCAATGCCATCCACCATGCCCACGGCACGCGCGTCCTGGTCGGGGCTCGTGTGCGGCAAGATGCGGTCGAGCTCAGCGTGATCGACGACGGACGCGGCATCGCACCGGGCGATGTGGAGCGGTTGTTCGACGATTTCGCCCAAGGGTCGGACCATGGGCTCGAGAATCGCGGTGGCTTCGGTCTCGGGCTGTCTTCGGCGCGGCGCCTGATCGAATTGCAGCGCGGCACGCTCGTGCTGGATCGGCGATGGCGCCGCGGCGCCGCTTTCCGTATCCGCCTGCCCCTCGGTCAGCGTCTTGCGCCCGAGCCGGCCGTCCTTCGGGAGCCGACATGCGAAGCTGCCTGATCTGCGACGACCATCAATTGGTGCGCGAGGCGTTGGCGGGTGCGGTCGCTCGACGCTGGCCCGACGCGACGATCGCGCAGGCGGGCAGTTTTCCCGAGGCATGGCATCAGGCGGCGGCGACGCCAGACCTTTGCCTGGCTGATCTTACCATGCCGGGCGCCACCGAACGCGAGGGCATCGCGCACCTGGCGCGCGTGGCACCGGGCACACCCATTCTCGTGATCACCGGTTCGCATGACGACCAGCTGTTGCTTGATCTGATCGCGGACGGTGTCGCCGGATTCGTGCCCAAGACGTCCGGCACTGACATCATCCTGGCGGCGATCGAGCTCGTGCTTGCCGGTGGCCGCTATCTGCCGCCGCGCCTCGCCGAACTGGCAGCTGGCGCGCAAGGCGATGGCGAGACGCCATCTACCCGTACCGCCAGGCCAGTCGTGACGGCACGCCAGGCCGATGTCCTCAGGCTGGTGGCCCAGGGCTATTCCAACAAGGAGATCGCGCGCGACCTCGATCTGTCGCCGGCGACGGTGAAGACTCATGTCGCTCAGGCCCTGGCAGCCATCGGCGCCGCGAACCGCACCGACGCCGCGATGCGCGCACGGGCGTTGGGCCTGATCTAGCGCGGCAGCTTGGTGAACCGGCATGGCGGTATCAAGCAGCGCCGGTTGCACTGTTCGATCGAACGAACTAAAAGCTGAGTCGTGAAAAGCGAACCTCTTCTCGACACTGCCATCGAGCAGTTCGGCCGGCTCGGCTTCGAAGGAGCCAGTACCCGCCAGATCGCCAAGGCGTCGGGCGCTGCGATGTCCTCGATCACCTATCATTTCGGCGGCAAGGAAGGGCTGTACCTCGCCGCGGCCGAGCGGATCGCGTCGGGCATTTCGGAAATGCAGGCACCGTTGTTCGCGGCGGCGCGCGCGGCGGCGATCGAGTCGCGCGAGCAGGCGGTCGACTGGCTGCTGCGGCTGATCGACGGCTTTGCCCAGATGATGCTGCGCCCGGAAACGGAACTCTGGGCGCGCTTCATCATCCGCGAGCAGCTCGACCCGACCGAGGCGTTCGACCGCCTCTATCGCGGCGCGATGGAGCCCCTGGCCGAGACGTTCGTCGCCTTGCTCGGGCGTATCCGCACCGATCTGGACCAGAAGGACGTGCGCGCGCTGGCGCTCTTGTTCTTCGGCCAGGCGCTGGTGCTGCGCGCCGGCCGCGCCTCGGTCTGCCGGGTCATGGGTATCGACCGGATCGACGAGGCAACCGCCACCCTGTTGCGCGCGCGCTTGCGCGCGAATGTGCACTGCATCCTGATGGAGACGCTGGCATGAACCGCCGCATCATCGTGTTGATCGTCGTGGCCCTGGGCCTGATTGTCGCGGCCGTCGCCACCCGTGGCTTCGGCCTGTTTCCGCGCGCGGGCGACGGCGAGCTGACCCTGCACGGCAATGTCGATATCCGCGAGGTCGACATGGCGTTCCGCGTCGGCGGACGGATCAGCGGAATCGCGGTCGAGGAGGGCGCCAAGGTCAAGCAGGGCCAGACGCTTGCCGTCCTCGATACGGCGACGCTCGACAGCCGGATCGGCCAGGCCGATGCGCAACTCGCCCAGGCGCAGGCGCAACTCGCCAAGCTGCGCAACGGCAATCGCAGCCAGGATATCGCGCAGGCGCGCGCCCGTGTCGCCGCGGCGCAGGCCGTGGTGGAGAATAGCGAGCGCGACTATCGCCGCCGCGAGCCGCTGGTCGGCCCCGGCGCGATCAGCCGCGACGTGTGGGACCAGACGGTGGCGGATCGCGACCGGGCCCGCGCTCAGCTTGCCGAGGCACAGCAGGGTCTGTCGCTGCTGAATGCCGGCACCCGGCCCGAGGACATCCAGGCGGCGAGGGCGCAAGTCCAGGCAGCGGCCGAGGCGCGGCGCAATGCGGCGACCGACCTGTCCGACACGCGGCTCATCGCGGCATCGCCCGGCACGGTCGTCACGCGCGCCCGCGAGCCCGGCGCGATCGTCCAGCCGGGCGAGACGGTGCTGACGCTGTCGATCGACCGGCCGCTGCGCGTGCGCGCCTATGTCGACGAATCCGCGCTGAGCCGGATCAGCCCCGGCATGGCGGTGCAGGTGACGGCGGACGGCAACCCCAAAACCTATCGCGGCACGATCGGCTATATCTCGCCACGCTCCGAATTCACGCCGAAGTCAGTCGAGACCGAGAGCCTTCGGACCGACCTGGTCTATCGCCTGCGCGTCATCGTGACCGATCCCGACGATGCGTTGCGGCAGGGCCAGCCGGTGACCGTGCGCGTGCCCGGCGCCCGCCCGGCGCACCGGAACTAGGCGGGTGGCCGATGCCGTCGCCAGCGTCGAGGGCCTGGTCAAACGCTTCGGCGCCGGCCAGCCAGCGCTCGACGGCGTCAGGCTGTCGATCGTGCCGGGGCGGCTGACCGGGCTGGTCGGGCCGGACGGCGCGGGCAAGACCACGCTGATCCGCATCCTCGCCGGGCTGATGGCGCCGACTGAGGGCAAGGTGGAGCTGCTTGGCAAGGCGCCGGCCGATGCGCTGGACGACCTCGGTTACATGCCGCAACGCTTCGGCCTGTACGAAGACCTCACGGTGATCGAGAACCTGACGCTCTATGCGCGGGTCCGCGGGCTTCCCGAGGAAGAGCACCGCGCGACGTTCGACCGGCTGCTCGATTTCACCGATCTCAGGCGATTCCAGGACCGGCTCGCCGGCAAGTTGTCAGGCGGCATGAAGCAGAAGCTGGGCCTTGCCTGCGCGCTGGTGCGCACGCCCAGGGTACTGCTGCTCGACGAACCCAGCGTCGGCGTCGATCCGGTGTCGCGGCGCGAGCTCTGGTCGATGGTCGGCGACCTGACGGGCGAGGGCATCGGCGTGCTCTGGTCGACCGCCTATCTCGACGAGGCCGAGAAATGCGACTGGGTCTATCTGCTCAGCGAAGGCAAGTTGCTGTTCGAGGGCCCACCCGCCGAACTGACCGGCAAAGTGAAGGACCGGGTGATCCGGGTGACCGGGTTCGACGAACGGCGGCGGCAGTTCCTCACCCATGCGCTCGACCGCGACGATGTGATCGACGGATCGATTCAGGGCCGGTCGGTGCGGCTGCTGCTCGCCAGCGATGTGCCGGTGCCCGATGCGGCGGCGTTCGAGGCCGGGTCGAAGGTCAGGGTCGAGCAGGCCGAGCCGCGTTTCGAGGACGGGTTCATCGAAATCCTGGGCGGCGGGCCGCCGGGCACGAGCGCGCTGGCCCATGCCTATCGCACGATCGAGCAGACCGAGACGCCGGCGATCGAGGCGAAGGGGCTGACCAAACGCTTCGGCGACTTCACTGCGGCGCGCGACATCAGCTTCGAGATTCCACGGGGGCAGATCTTCGGGCTGCTCGGGCCGAACGGCGCGGGCAAATCCACCACGTTCAAGATGCTGTGCGGACTGCTGACCCCGAGCAGCGGGACCGGATCGGTAGCGGGCAACGACCTGCGCTCGGCCCGGGCGGATGCGCGCGCCTCGCTCGGCTATATGGCGCAGAAATTCTCGCTCTATGGCGATCTCAGCGTCCGGCAGAATCTCGATTTCTTCTCCGGTGCCTATGATCTCGACCGGGCGCGGGCGAAGCGCGCGATCGACGAGATGATCCATATCTTCGCGCTCGGCGAGCATATCGACGAGAATGCGGCGCTGCTGCCGCTCGGCATCAAGCAGCGCCTCGCGCTTGCCTGCGCTGTGATGCACGAGCCGCCGGTGCTGTTCCTTGACGAGCCGACCTCCGGCGTGGATCCGGTGGCGCGGCGCGAATTCTGGACTCATATCAACGGGCTGGTCGAAAAGGGCGTGACCGTGCTCGTCACCACGCATTTCATGGACGAAGCCGAATATTGCGACCGGGTGACCTTGATCTACCGCTCGGAGCAGATCGCCACCGGCACGCCCGATGCGCTGAAGGCCGATGCGGCGAAGATCGCGGGCGTCGACGATCCGACGATGGAGGACGCCTTCATCGCGCTGATCGAGCAGTCGGATCGCGACCGGGACACGGCGGAAGCGGCATGAGCGGCATTCGTTTCGACCGTCGCCGCCTGGCGGCGCTGGTGCGCAAGGAAGGCGCGCAGATCCTGCGCGATCCTTCGACCTTCCTGATCGCCTTCGTCCTGCCGCTGATCCTGCTGTTCCTGTTCGGCTATGCGGTGTCGCTGGATACGCCGCGCACGCGGATCGCGCTCGTGCTGGAGGACAGCAGTGCGCCGGCGCTCGGCCTTGCCCAGGCCTATCAGAATTCGCCCTATTTCGACGTGACCACGGCGCGGTCGGTGGCGGCGGTGCGCGGCATGATGGTGGGCGGCCAGGTCCGCGCGATCATCGTCATCCCGCAGGATTTCGGCAAGGGCGCGACCCGGGGCAAGGTGCCGCCGATCCAGATCATCACCGACGGATCGCAGCCCAACACCGCCAATTTCTCGGCCGCTTATGGCGAGGGCGTGCGCGCGAGCTGGGCCGCGGCCGAGGGACTGGACGGCGGAGGACGCCAGGCGACCCCGCCGATCAGCGTCAACCCGCGCTACTGGTACAATCCCGGCCTGCGCAGCCGCTTCTTCCTCGTTCCCGGCTCGATCGCGATCGTCATGACGATGATCGGCACCCTGCTGACGGCGCTGGTCGTCGCGCGCGAATGGGAACGCGGCACGATGGAGGCGATGATGGCCACGCCGATCAGCATGGTCGAGTTCATCGCGAGCAAGGTCATCCCCTATTTCCTGCTTGGCCTCGCCTCGATGGCGCTGTGCAGCGTCATTGCGGTCGTCGCCTTCGGGGTGCCGTTCCGCGGATCGGTGTTCGCGCTGTTCGCGATCGCCGCGGCGTTCCTGATGCCGGCATTGGGGCTTGGCCTGTTCATCTCGTCCGCGACGAAGAATCAGTTCGTGGCGAGCCAGGTCGCGTTGCTCACGGCGTTCCTGCCGACCTTCCTGCTGTCGGGCTTCCTGTTCGAGATCGGGTCGATGCCGTGGCCGATCCGCATGATCACCTATGCGGTGCCGGCGCGCTATCTGATCCCGTCGCTCCAGACGGTGTTCCTGGCGGGCGATCTATGGGGGCTGATCCTGCCCAATATCGCGATCATGCTTGGTTTCGGCGCGTTCTTCTTCTTCCTCAGCTTCCGGGCCACCCGCAGGAGTCTCGACTGATGCGGCGGCTTCGGGCGATGATCGTCAAGGAGATCTGGGCGGTGCTGCGCGACCCCAAGTCGCGCGTCGTGCTGGTGGTGCCGCCGTTGCTCCAGCTCTTCATCTTCACCTTCGCGACCACGCTCGAGGTGCGCAATGTCGATATCGGCATTCTCGACCGGAGCAGCGGCGCACACAGCGCGGAGATCGTGTCGCGCATCGCGGGCAGCCCGAACTTTCAGGAAATCCGCCGACTGGAATCGCCCGAAGCGCTGGAAAAGGCGATCGACCGGCAAGACGTGATCGCCGCGGTGGTAATCGACGAGGATTTCGACCGCGCGGTGACGGCGCACCGGCCGGCGACGATCGGGGTGGTGCTCGATGGCCGCCGGTCGAACGCGGCACAGATCGTGTCGGGTTATCTCTCGCAGATTGCCGGGAGCGTCGGCGCCGACCTTTCGCCGAACATCCGTGGCGATGCCACCGGCGGCAGCGTCGTGACCAACTGGTACAACCCGTCGCTCGATTATATCTGGTTCACCCTGCCGTCGCTGATCGCGATCATCACCTCGGTGGCGGGGCTCGCCGTCACCTCGCAGACCGTGGCGCGCGAGCGCGAGCTGGGCACGTTCGACCAGCTGATGGTCTCGCCACTACGCGTGCACGAGGTGCTGATCGGCAAGATGGTCCCGCCGATGCTGGTCGGGCTGTTCAACGGCACGCTGTATCTGATCGTCGCGCCCTTGGTGTTCGGCGTGCCCTTCACTGGATCGCTGATCCTCTTCTACCTCTCGCTGGTCGCGTACATGCTGGCGTTGATCGGGATCGGCATGCTGGTCTCGGCGGCGTCGGCGACGCAGCAACAGGCGTTTCTCGGGTCCTTTCTGGTGACGACGCCGCTGATCCTGTTGTCGGGCTATGCCAGCCCGATCGACAACATGCCGGGCTGGCTGCAGGTCGTGACCTATGCCGATCCCGCCCGCTATTTCCTCGTCATCGTCCAGGGACTGTTCCTCAAGGCGATGCCCGCGGCGGCAGTGTTCCACCAGCTCTGGCCGCTGATCCTCATCGCCTGCCTGACCCTGAGCGCGGCCGCCTGGCTGTTCCGCGCGCGCATGGAGTGATCCCGATGTCTCGTTTCCTTGCCGTACTGTTCGCAAGCGCGGTACTGGCCGGCTGCACCGTCGGGCCGGACTACAAGCGGCCCTCGACGCCGGGCGACACCGCGAACTGGGTCGAGGCCGGCACGCCCGGTGCGGTCGATCTGGCATGGTGGAACCGCTTCGGGGATGCGCAGCTTTCGGCGCTGGTCGCGCGCGCGGTCGAGAGCAGCCCGGATCTGGCGGAGGCCGAGGCGCGGCTGGCCGAGGCGCGCGCCAACCGCGATGCGGTGGCGGGCACGCGCCTGCCGTCCGTAACGGCCAAGGGATCGGCGACCGAGAATGTGCTGAGCCGGAACGGGCAATTGCCGATCGGGCAGATTCCGGGATTCCAGCGCGAGTTCCGGCTGTTCGACGGTGGCTTCGATGCGAGCTGGGAGATCGACCTGTGGGGCCGCCAGGTGCGGCAGGGCGAAGCGGCGGCGGCGCGCGAGGATGCGGCACTGTTCGCGCGGCGTGACGTGATGCTGTCGCTGATCGCCGAGGTGGCGCGCAATTATCTCGACCTCCGCAATGCGCAGGCCGTGGTCGCCACGACCAAGGCGACGGCGGAGGCGGATGCCGATCTCGCGCGGCTGACCCGGTTGCGCTTCGCGGCGGGCGAGGCCTCGCGGCTCGATGTCGAGACCGCGGATGGCGCTGCGCGGGCCAGCGCGGCGGCGGTGCCCGATGCCGAGGCAAGCGCGACGGCGGCGGCCTATCGAATCGCTGTGCTGGTCGGGTCGACGCCCGAAGATGTCGGCAAGATGCTGCGCGCGCCCGCGCCGCTGCCGGCCAGCCCTGACGAGATACTGGTCGGGCTTCGTTCGGAATTGCTCGAACGTCGCCCGGACGTGCGCCGTGCCGAGCGCGAGCTCGTCGCCGCCACCGCTGACATCGGCGTCGCCACCGCTGACCTGTTCCCGCGCTTCAGCCTGTTCGGCAGCCTCGGCCAGCAGGCGCGCAATCCCGGCGACCTGTTCTCCAGCAACAGCACGCGGCTTCAGATCGGGCCGAGCATCTCCTGGCCGATCTTCTCGGGCGGCACGATCCGCGCGCAGATTCGCGCTGCCGATGCGCGCGGGCAGGGCGCTGCCGCGCGCTACGAAAAGGCCGTGCTGGGCGCGCTGTCGGACAGCGAGACGGCGATCAACCGCTTCCTGAATGCGCGGATCGCAGCGCAGGAAGCGGGCGCAGCGCTGGAGCGCGAACGGGCGGCATTCTCCTTGTCCGAGCGGCGCGTGGCGAGCGGCGAGGACGACCGACTGGCACTGGCGCGCGGGCGCAAGGCAGTGCTGGTAGCGGAACGGCGCGAGAGCGATGCCGCGGCGCGCAAGGCGCAGGCAGCGGTAGCGCTGTTCAAGGCGCTGGGCGGTGGCTGGAGCTAGTGCGCGTCCACCGGTGCCGGGCTCGCCTGTTTCGGCGGGCGGCAGAACGGTACCATCACCAGCGCGGCGATGAATAGCCAGGCCATGATGCGGAACACGTCGTTGAACGCCAGGGTCAGCGCCTCGCGGCCGACGACGCGGCCCATCACGGCCTCCGCCATCAGCAGCGCACGAGCGGGATCGGGTGTCATCTGCTGCATCATCCGCGCGAGGTCGCCGAGCGTGTCGGTCGCGATCCGTGACGAGGCGCCGAGCGACTCGCTGATGCGCAACGCGTGGAGGCGCGTCATGTCCTGCAGCCAGGTGGTGACCAGCGCGATGCCGATCGCGCCGCCGAGGTTGCGCATCAGGTTGAACAGGCCCGAGGCGTAGCGCAGTTCCGGCCCGGCAAAGCCGTTGAGCGCGAGGCCGACGCTCGGGACGATGCACAGCATGATCGCGAAGCTGCGCACTGCCTGCGGCACGAGCAGGGCAGCGAAGCCCCAGTCGGGCGTCATATAGGAAAAGAGCCACAGCCCCGCCGCGAACAGACCGAGGCCGAAAGTGATGACGATGCGCTGGTCGACGCGCTGCGACAGCGCCGCGGCGATGGGCACGCCGCAAAGCTGGACCAGACCGGCGACGAACACGGTGGTGCCGATCTCGTTCGCATTGTAGCCGCGCACCCGGCCGAGGAAGAGTGGGACCAGATAGGTGCCGGCATAGAGGCCGAAGCCGATTACCAGGTTGAACACGCAGGCGAAGACGAAGGTCGGCTTGCGGAAAGGCGAGAGCTTCACGATCGGACTGCTCGAGCGGAAGGACCGTTCGAGGAACAGCAGGAAAGCGATGAACGCCACCCAGGCGGCCGCGGCAATGCCGGTGTCGCCGAACCAGTCGTTTTTCGGGCCTTCCTCCAACACATATTCGAGGCCGGCGAGGAACACCGCCATCGCAGCGAGATGGACCCAGTCGATCCGTTTGAGCATCGACAGGTCGGCGCGGTCGACCCTGATGACCGAGAGGGCGAGGATGGTGACGAGCGTGCCGGGCAGCACGTTGACATAGAACACCCAGCGCCAGCCCGCCGCATCGGTGATCCACCCGCCGAGCGTCGGCCCGAGCGTCGGCGCGAGGACGGAGACCATGCCGAGGATCGCGGGGATCATCGCGCGCTGCTTGCCCTCGAACATGGCAAAGCCGGTGGCGAACACCGTCGGGATCATCGCGCCGCCGACGAAGCCTTGCAGTGCGCGAAAGGCGATCATCGATTCGATGCTCCAGGCGAGGCCGCACAGCGCGCTCGCCACGGTGAACAGGCCGGCGGAAAGCGCGAACAGCCAGCGGGTCGACATCGACTGGGCAAGGAAGGCAGCAAAGGGAATCATCACCAGCTCCGCCATCAGATAGGCGGTCTGGACCCAGCTGATCTCGTCCGGTCCGGCAGACAGGCCGGCCTGCACTTCGTTGAGCGAAGCGGCGACGATCTGGATGTCGATCAGCGCCATGAACTGGCCGAACGCCATCACCCCGAAGATCAGGAATTTCCGCGCATCGGGCAGCGCCATGGGATCGATCGGCGCACCGACGGCAGGGGTGGATGACATCGGTACTTGTCCTTGGGCTTGCCCCTGGCGGTCTTTATATTATATGCGTCATATAAAGGAGATCGACAAGGCCATGCGCTACGACAGCGATCACAAGAGCGAGACCAGGCGCCGCGTGCTCAAGGAAGCGGCGCGGGAAATCCGCGCCAAGGGCCCGGGCGGCGTCGCCGTTGCCGGCATCATGGCGCGGGCGGGGCTCACTCATGGCGGTTTCTACGCGCATTTTGAATCGAAGGACGCGCTGATCGCGGCGGCGATCGAGGAGATGTTCGAGAGCGCGGGCCGCCGCTTCGGCGTGACTAATGCCGAAGGCGATCCGCAAGTCGCGCTGATGACTTATGTCAATTTCTATCTGTCGCCCGAGCATCGCGATGCCCGCGAATATGGCTGTCCGCTGCCGGCGCTGTCCGGCGATCTGGCGCGGCTCGATCCGGAAGCGCGGGTGCGCTTCGGGCAGGGCGTGGCGGGTCTGACCGGGCGGTTGGCGGTGTTGCTGGGCGCGCACGGCGCCGTCGATCCGGAGAGCGCGGCGGCATCGATGCTGGCGGAAATGGTCGGCGCGGTGAGTCTGTCCCGCGCGGTGGCCGACCCTGCGCAATCGGATGCGATCCTGACGCGGGCACGGCGATCGGTGATCGAGCGCTTCGGGCTGGAGAAGGCGCAATGACCGACATTGGCGATCGTGCCGCGATGAGCGGTATCGAACAGTTGCGCGCGATACTCGACACGAGCCGTCAGCCGCCGATCGGCGAGACGATGGGCTTCTCGCTGATCGAGGTCGAGGAGGGCCGCGCCGTGTTCGAGGGCAATCCCGATCACCGGGTCTATAACCCGATCGGTAGTGTCCATGGCGGCTATGCCGCGACCCTGCTCGATTCCGCCTGCGGCATCGCGGTGCATTCGAAGCTGGCGCCGGGGCAGGGCTATACGACGCTCGAGCTGAAGATTTCCTATGTGCGCGGCATGACGGTCGATACCGGCGTGGTGCGTGCCGAAGGGACGGTGATCAGCATGGGGCGCCGGGTGGCCTTTGCCGAGGCGAAGCTCACAGATGCGGCGGGTCGTATCCTTGCGACCGCCACCTCCACCTTGCTGGTGATCTCGTCATGAACATGGCCGCGACCATCGATATGCCGGTCGAGGCGAAGCCGCGCCGCAGGATCAGCCGCAACCCGCTGATCGCCGCGGCGATCGCCCTCCTGATCGCGGTGGCCGGTGTGGCCTGGCTGCTTTCGCCGCGCACGGTGGAGAGCACCGACAATGCCTATCTCAAGGCCGACAGCAGTTCGGTCGCGCCCAAGGTCGGCGGTCTCGTGTCGGCGGTGCTGGTGCGCGACAACCAGGCCGTGAAGGCTGGCGATCCGCTGGTGCAGATCGACGCACAGGAATTCGACGCGAAGCTGGCGGCGGCGCAGGCGGCGGTGGCGGATGCCGATGCGGGTGTCGCCACCGCGCGGGCTGCGCTGGCGGGGCTTGGCGCTGATGAAGGCCTTGCTGCCGCGCAGATCCGTGCGGCGCAGACCTCGATCCAGTCGGCCGATGCCGAATATAGCCGTGCCGCCGCCGACCGCGTCCGCTTCGAGGCGCTGGTGGCGCAGGGCTTCGCCACGCGGCGCGACATGGAGCGAGTCCGCGCCACCGCGATCGGTGCCCAGTCGGCGCGAGCGCGCGTGCTGGCCGATCGCGACGTGACGAGCGAACAGGCCGCGGTGACTCATGCCCGCCGCCCGGTGCTGCTGGCGCAACTCGCGCAGGCCGAGGCCGCCGCCCTGCGCGCGCGAGCCGCGCTCGAGCTGGCGCGGCAGGATCAGGGTCATACCGTCATCCGCGCGCCGGTCGATGGCGTGGTGGGCAATCGGCAGGTCCAGACCGGCGACTTCGTTCAGCCTGGCTCGCGGATGCTGACATTGGTGCCCTCTCAGGCGCTCTATGTGGTCGCGAACTTCAAGGAGACTCAGACCCGGGCGATGCTTCCCGGCCAGGCCGCGACGATCAGGGTCGATGCGCTAGATGGGGATCGCCTGACCGGCAAGGTCGAGAGCTTTGCGCCGGGATCGGGATCGGAATTCACCCTGCTGCCGTTCGAACCGGGATCGGGCAATTTCACCAAGATCGTCCAGCGGGTGCCGGTGCGGATCAGGCTCGATCCGGGTCAGCCGGCGGTGGCGCGCTTGCGGCCGGGGCTGTCGGTGACCGCGAAGGTGAGCTTGCGGTAACTTCCGCGACCCATTCCAACTCCATCGTCACCCCGGACTCGTTCCGGGGTCCATCTCTCCTCTCGCGACGGCAGTGCTTGTTGCACGATGGATGCCGGAACAAGTCCGGCATGACGGAGGAAGTGGTCAAGCCCCGATCAGTTCCCGCCCGATCAGCATGCGCCGGATCTCGTTCGTCCCGGCACCGATATCGAGCAGCTTGGCATCGCGCAGGAAGCGTTCGACCGGCCAGTCCTTGGTATAGCCCGCGCCGCCCAGCGCCTGGACCGCCTCGCCCGCGACGCGGAAGGCGTTCTCGCTCGCCAGCAGGATCGCGCCGGCCGCGTCGAAGCGGGTGGTCCTGCCGCTGTCGCACGCCCGGGCCACCGCATAGACATAGGCGCGGGCCGAGTTGAGCGCGACGTACATGTCCGCGACCTTGGCCTGCATCAGCTGGAACGCGCCGATCGGCTTGCCGAACTGCTTGCGCTCGCGGATGTAGGGAATGACCACGTCCAGACAGGCCTGCATGATGCCGAGCTGGATGCCGGCGAGCACGGTGCGCTCATAATCGAGGCCCGACATCAGCACGCCGACGCCGCCATTGAGCGGGCCCATGATATTCTCTTCGGGCACTTCGCAGTCGTTGAAGACGAGCTCGGCGGTGGGAGAGCCGCGCATGCCCATCTTGTCGATCTTCTGGCCGATCGAGAAACCGGGCATGTCCTTTTCGATCAGGAACGTGGTGATGCCGCGGCTGCCGTCACCGGTCTTGGCATAGACGACCAGCGTGTCGGCATAGGCCGCATTGGTGATCCAGAACTTCGTGCCGTTGAGCACATAGCCGCCCTGCACCTCGTCGGCGCGCAGCTTCATCGAGACGACGTCGGAGCCGGCCCCCGCCTCGGACATGGCGAGGCTGCCGACATGCTCGCCCGAAACCAGCTTGGGCAGGTATTTCGCCTTCTGCTCGGGATTGCCCCAGCGGCGGATCTGGTTGACGCAGAGGTTGGAATGGGCGCCGTAGGAAAGGCCGATCGAGGCCGAGGCACGGCTGACTTCCTCGCAGGCGATGACATGCTCGAGATAACCGAGCCCGAGACCGCCATATTCCTCCTCGACGGTGATGCCGTGCAGGCCGAGCTCGCCCATGGCGGGCCACAGCTCCCTGGGGAACCAGTCCTCGGCATCGATCTTCGCGGCCAGCGGCGCGATCTTCTCGCTGGCGAAGCGCTGCGTCACGTCGCGGATCATGTCCGCATTCTCGCCAAGGGCGAAGTCCAGCGTCATGTCCATACTCGTCTCTCCTGAAACCTGTTGGCTGGCGCTGTAGCGCCCCGCAATCGCCCGCGCCAGCATTGCACCGGTGCGGCGAACACGCCTAGGCTTGCGAAAAATGCGGGGAACGAGATGCGCAGCCTGTTCAGATTGAAGACGATCGTCGCGGCGGAGGACCAGCCGGAACCGCATCGCATGGCGCGGACACTTTCCTGGCCGCATCTGGTCGCGATGGGCGTCGGCGCGATCGTCGGCACCGGCATCCTCACCCTGATCGGCGTCGGCGCGGATCGCGCCGGTCCCGCGGTATTGCTCAGCTTCGCCGTTGCCGGCGCGATCTGCGCCTGCGCCGCGCTCTGCTATGCCGAGATGGCGACGATGATCCCGGCCTCGGGCAGCGCGTACACTTATAGCTATGCGGTGCTGGGCGAGATCCTCGCCTGGTTCGTGGGGTGGAGCCTGATCCTGGAATATTCGCTGGTCGTATCGACCGTCGCCGTCGGCTGGTCGGGTTATGCGGTCGGGTTCCTGAAGGGGCTGGGCATCATCCTGCCCGACTGGATGACGCACGGGCCGACTCTGATGACGGAAGGCGGCATGCATCTCACCAATACGGGCATCAACGTGCCGGCGATCCTGATCATCGCGGTGGTCGCGGGGCTGCTGATGCTCGGCACGCGGGAGAGCGCGCGGATCAACAGCGCGCTGGTGATCCTGAAGATCGCGACGCTGACCCTGTTCGTCGCGGTGGCGCTGCCGCATTTCGATCCGGCCAATCTCCACCCGTTCGCGCCGAGCGGCTTCGGCAGCGTGCCGGACGATCACGGCGTGAAATATGGCGTGATGGGCGCCGCGGCGATCATCTTCTTCGCTTTTTACGGCTTCGACGCGATCTCGACCGCGGCGGAGGAAGCGAAGAATCCCGAGCGCGACCTGGCGATCGGCATCGTCGGGTCGATGCTGGCCTGCACGCTGATCTATATCGTCGTCGCGGCGGCGGCGGTCGGGGCGGTGCACTATACCGTCTTCTCGAAAAGCGCCGAGCCGCTGGCGCTGATCCTGCGCGAGCTGGGCAGCGGCGGCGTGGCGACGGTGGTCGCGGCTGCGGCGGCGATCGCCCTGCCGACGGTGCTGCTGGCGTTCCTGTACGGGCAGAGCCGCATCTTCCTGGTGATGGCGCGCGACGGCTTCCTGCCGCCCTCGCTGGCCGCGATTTCGAAGCGTGGGACGCCGGCGCGGATCACGGCGGTGACGGCGGTGTTCGTGGCGATCCTGGCGGGGCTGCTGCCGCTCGACGTGATCGCGTCGCTCGCCAATGCCGGGACGCTGGTGGCCTTTGTCGCGGTGGCGGCGTGCGTGCTGGTGTTGCGGCGGCGCAGCCCCGATGCGCGGCGGCCGTTCCGGACGCCGTTCGCCTGGGTGGTGGCGCCGGGCGCGATCCTCGGATGCTGCTATCTGTTCATGAGCCTGCAGCATGTGACCCAGATGTCGTTCCTGGTGTGGAACGGGATCGGGCTGCTGGTGTATTTCCTCTACGCGCGGGCTCGGGCGGTGGAGGGGCTGCGTTAACGACCATCGTCATGCCGGACTTGTTCCGGCATCCATTCATCCGCGAGCGCTGTCGCTACTGATACGCGAGCCATCGCCAAGAGGAGGGATGGACCCCGGAACACGTCCGGGGTGACGGTGTGGTTGGGGATAGCGATGGGGAAGAGCGGCCATGCGAATGCCGCTCTTCCACGGCCGGATACTCGCCGTTTGACTCAACCCGTGCAGACCAACGCCGCGATCTCGTCACCCGAGGGCTGGTCGCTCATCGGTTCGATGAACGGCTTGGCCGGGTCGGCTTCCCGCGTACCCGTCTGGACCCCGTTATTGTAGAGCGCGACCCGGCCGAGCATCAGCATCTTGCTCGGGCAATCGAGGATGGCGTCGGCGACCGCCATATGCGTGTCGCCGACCTTGCCCAGGCGCAGGCGGAAGGCGCGCTGTGCACCCGCGGTCCTGATCGACCCGGTCGCGACGGCGCTGGAATAGCCGTCCGCCGTCACGAATTCCTTCCAGTCCTCCGCCGCCGCCGCGACGGGCGCGGCGGCGATCGAGAGGGCGAGCGACCAGAAAATCGCCTTACGCATGTGTCACTTCCTCAGGCGGCCAGCTTGCGCAGCACATACTGCAGAATGCCGCCGTTGAGGAAATATTCCAGCTCGTTGATCGTGTCGATCCGGCACCGCGTCATGAAGGTTTCGGTCGTGCCGTCGGCGCGGGTGAGGATCACCTCGACATCCTGGCGCGGGCGGATGTCCGCGACGTGCTGGATGGTGAAGCTCTCCGACCCGTCCAGGTTCAGCGTCTGGCGCGTGATCCCTTCCGCGAACTGCAGCGGGAGCACGCCCATGCCGACCAGATTCGAGCGGTGGATGCGCTCGAAGCTCTCGGTGATGACGGCGCGGACGCCGAGCAGGTTGGTGCCCTTGGCCGCCCAGTCGCGCGATGAGCCGGTGCCGTATTCCTTGCCGGCGATCACGACGAGCGGCACGCCGTCCGCCTTGAAGCGCATCGCGGCGTCGTAGATCGGCATGATCTCGCCTTCGTACTTCGACATGCCGCCTTCGACGCCGGGGACCATCTCGTTCTTGATGCGGATATTGGCGAAGGTGCCGCGCATCATCACGTCATGGTTGCCGCGGCGGGCGCCATAGCTGTTGAAGTCGGCGCGGCTGACCTGATGTTCCTGCAGATAGGTGCCGGCCGGGCTGTCCGCCTTGATCGAGCCTGCCGGGCTGATGTGGTCGGTGGTGATCGAGTCGCCGAGGATCGCGAGCGGGCGCGCCTCGATGATGTCGGTCACCGGCGCCGGGGTCATGGTCATGCCCTCGAAATAGGGCGGGTTGGCGACATAGGTGGAACCGGCGCGCCAGGTATAGGTGTCGGATCCCTCGACCTCGATGCCGCGCCACTTCTCGTCGCCGGCATAGACATTGCCGTAGCGCGAGCGGAACATGGTGTCGTCGATGTTCGCCGCCATCACTTCGGCGATCTCGGCGTTCGAGGGCCACACGTCCTTGAGGAACACGTCATTGCCGTCCGAGCCCTTGCCGAGCGGCGTCTCGACCATGTCCTCGGTCACCGTGCCCTTGATCGCATAGGCGACGACCAAAGGCGGGGAAGCGAGGAAGTTGGCGCGCACGTCAGGCGAGACGCGGCCCTCGAAGTTGCGGTTGCCCGAGAGCACCGAGGCAGCGACGATGTCGTTCTCGTTGATCGCGGTCGACAGCTCGCTCGCGAGCGGACCCGAATTGCCGATGCAGGTGGTGCAGCCATAGCCGACCAGGTTGAAGCCGAGCGCGTTCAGGTCCTCGGTCAGGCCGGCCTTGTTGAGATAGTCAGTGACGACCTGCGAGCCGGGGGCGAGCGACGTCTTGACCCAGGGCTTGGAGGTCAGGCCGAGCGCGCGCGCCTTGCGGGCGACGAGGCCGGCGGCGACCAGCACCGAGGGGTTGGAGGTGTTGGTGCAGSWGGTGATSGCGGCGATGACSACGTCGCCGTCGCCGATATCGTCCGGACGGCCCTCGACCGCGGCGCGGACGGGCTGTTCCTTGTGATAGACCTTGAACAGGTCGCCGTTGAACACTTCGTCGACCTTGTTGAGCGAGACGCGGTCCTGCGGGCGCTTCGGCCCGGCCAGGCTGGCCTGGACGCTGCTCATGTCGAGCTCGAGCGTATCGGTGAAGACCGGATCGACGCTGTCGGCATCGTGCCACAGGCCCTGGGCCTTACAATAGGCCTCGACCAGCTCGACGGTTTCGTCGGGGCGGGCGGTGAGCTTGAGATACTCGATCGTCTTGGCGTCGATCGGGAAGAAGCCGCAGGTCGCGCCATATTCCGGCGCCATGTTGGCGATGGTCGCGCGGTCGGCGAGCGTCATCGAGTCGAGGCCAGGGCCGTAGAACTCGACGAAGCGGCCGACCACACCCTTGGCGCGCAGCATCTGGGTGACGGTCAGCACGAGGTCGGTGGCGGTGATGCCTTCGTTCATCGCGCCGGTCAGCTTGAAGCCGACGACCTCGGGGATCAGCATCGAGACGGGCTGGCCGAGCATAGCGGCCTCGGCCTCGATCCCGCCGACGCCCCAGCCGAGCACGCCCATGCCGTTGACCATGGTGGTGTGGCTGTCAGTGCCGACCAGCGTATCGGGGTAGGCGACCGTCGTGCCGTCGCCATGCTCGCCCCAGCTCGCCGAGGACCATACGCCCTGGCCGATATATTCGAGGTTCACCTGGTGGCAGATGCCGGTGCCCGGGGGCACGACCTGGAAATTGTCGAGCGCCTTGGAGCCCCATTTCAGGAATTCATAGCGTTCGAAGTTGCGGCTGTATTCGAGATCGACATTGTCCTCGAACGCCTTGGGGGTGCCGAACTCATCGACCATCACCGAATGGTCGATGACGAGATGGACGGGGACCAGCGGATTGATCTTCGCCGCGTCGCCGCCGAGCTTGGTGATGGCGTCGCGCATCGCGGCGAGATCGACCACGCAGGGAACGCCGGTGAAATCCTGCATCAGCACGCGCGCGGGGCGATACTGGATCTCGCGGTCCGAGCGGCGCTCCTGCTGCCAGTCGATGATCGCCTTCACATCGTCGGTCGTGACGGTCTTGCCGTCCTCGAAACGGAGCATGTTCTCGAGCAGCACTTTCATCGAGAAAGGCAGGCGGCTGATGTCGCCGTACTTCTCGGCCGCGTCGGCCAGCGAATAATAGTCGTACGACTTCGAGCCGACCTTGAGCGTCTTGCGGGCGCCGAGCGTATCCTGGCCAATGGCGGTCATCTGGAGCGGGTTCCTTCCCTGTCTGGCCGGGCGCGGCGGGGAGGCGGAAGGTTCCGCGCGGGCGCGCTCCGGGATGTGCGAATGCGAAGAGTCGCGTGGGCCTTAGCAAGAGGGTGCGGGTTGGGGAAGGGTGGCGATGACGATCGGATCAGCCATTGCGCCGGGACAGGCGATGACGCCGTAAGGGTTGAATCGACGCGGTGCGCATCGGGATATGCACCTTCGTCAAAAATCACGCCGACCCTTTTTCTCGTTACGGCAGCGTCACCCAGATATCGACGGGCGCGATGAACTTGCCCGGCGCGGGCTTGCCGATATCGACGCGCTGCGCGGTCACGCGCTCGCCCGAGGCGAGGACGAAACCGGCACCGGGGCGCGGCATGCGGCCGAAGGTCATTTTCTGGATGGGGGCGCCGGTGGCGGCGTTCATGATGGTCGCGATGATGCTCATCGCCGGGCGATAGACGCAGGCCGGGGACACTGTCGATGGGGTGAAAACAGGCACCTCACCCGTTCGCCCTGAGCTTGTCGAAGGGCTGTTCTGCCTTTGCCGGAAGAAAAGGGCAGTGCTCCGACAAGCTCAATACGAACGGGGATAACGGCGTCCGGGGCCTCCGGTGCTTACTGAATCGTCTCGTTCGCCGACGCCTCGTCGCGGCGGACGCGGGCGGTCATGCCGGTCGCGTCGGCATCTTCCTGCGTCTGGGCATCCGGATCCGGTGGGGTCTCGCGCGGTGCCTCCACCGTGGCGGCGTTGAGCGTCTCCGGCACGGGCACCTCCTCGGGCACCACGACGTTCACGGTTTCGGCGTTGTCGGCGATATTCTCTGCCGGCGCGGCGGATTCCGGCGTCGACGAGTCGCAGCCGGCCAGCGCCGCGAGCGCTATCAATCCAGCCGCCAAACCTGCGATCTTGCCCCGGTTCATGCTCATGATCGTGTCATCTCCTCGAGTTCAGGCAGAACCAGCCGGCCGGACGACCGCGCCTCGATCTTCGCGGCGAGGGACTTGTCCCAGCCATAAGGGTCGGCACGGAAATTCATCTGGCCGCTCGCGCTGGCGAACGCCGTCCAGTACAGCAAATAGACCTCGACCGGCCGGGTCAAGGTCACGCGCAGCGTCTTGCCCTTCGCCACCTGCGCCGCGATCGCCTCGGGCGGCCAGGCCGGGTCGCCCTTCAACAGCAGTTCGGCGAGCTCGGCGGGCTTTTCCAGTCGCACGCAGCCATGGCTGGCGAGGCGGCTGAAGCTGGCGAACTTGGCACGCGACGGTGTGTCGTGGAGATAGACGGCATAGCGGTTGTTGAAATCGAACTTGAACCGGCCGAGCGCGCTCTGGTCGCCGGCTGCCTGTTGCAGTCGGGTGCCATCGATCACGGTGAACCCGTTGCGCTTGAAATAGCCGGGGCTCTTCTTCTCCTTCGGCCACAATTCCTTCGTCGCGATCGAGGTCGGCACGTTCCAGGGCGGGTTGATCACGATGCTGTTGATGGTCGAGGACAGCATCGGCGTCTCGTCGCCGGGCCGGCCGGTGACCGCCCGCATCGACATGACGGGCGTGTCGCCGTCGAACACGGTCAGCACCGCGGCGGCGATGTTGACCTGAATGCGGTCGCGCGGAAGCTCCTGCGGCAGCCAGCGCCAGCGCTCCAGATTGGCCATGATCTGGTGGACGCGGTCGATCGCCGGCACGTTGAGCGCGGCCAGGGTCTGGGTGGAGACGACGCCCGCCGGGTTCAAACCGTAGCGGCGCTGCGCGCGCTGCACCCCGGCAGCGAGCTCAGCATCGAAAGCGTCGCCGGTGGCCACGACCTGCGAATCCTCCACCGCCAGCCGCTGGCGCAGCGCGAGCACGCGCGGTCCCTTGGCGCCGAGGGCGAGATCGGGGCCCGCGGGTACCGGTTGCCAGCCTCCCGCCGCCTCGATCGCGCGGTAATTGGCGAGGCCCTTCAGCAGCCCGTCATAACCGGCATAAGGCGGCGGGAGGTTGGCGATCCATGAAGCGACCCGGTCGCGCCGGAGCGCGTCCACAAAGCCTGGCAGGGGATCGTAAGGCGGCGGGCGCAGGCCCCAGTCGCTGTTGAAATCGGCGGTGTCGAGCCGGCCGGCATGCACGGCGCGCGCATGATCGAGCACGGCGTGGACAAGGGCATCGCCATCGAGCCTGCCCGGCGCGGCAGCGGGGACGGCGCGAAGACCCTGCGCCATCGCATTGGCATCGAGCATCGCGCGGAGTTGGTCCGCCTGGGCCGGGCTGGGGACCGGCAGCGGCATCGGTGCGGCGGGCGGCAGCAGTTGCTGCGGCGGGGGGACGGTCCGGACGATGGGCGGGGGAGCGACGGTCTGCCCGGCCTGGGCCGGCGCGGCCAGCAGCGCGGGCGCGACCGCCAGGCTGGTGAACCACCGCGCAAACACGCGTCCTTGCCTGTCACCCTTGTCGAAGTCGCGTGCCATCATCTTCCTGTCGTTTCGTGGCGTCGGGGCCATGTGGCACGCCGCTGATCGCCCTAATATGAATGGAATAGGGATTTCCAGTGCAGGCCGCCACCCGTGGCCAACAATGTTTGCGGGCATTGGAGTTTCAAGGCTTGGGAGTCGCAGTTGGTTCCGGGCGGTCGTCGATCAGCCAGCTATGATTCTCGACGATGACCGATTCGACCGGCGTGCCGTCCTCGTCCTTCGACGGCTTGAAGCGGAAGCGTTCCTTGATGAGGCGGCAGGTCGTCGCGTCGAGTTCGGCGTTGCCGCTCGATCCGGTGACGCTGCATTCGGTCACCCGGCCGCTCACCGCGACGACATAGCGCACCGCGACGGTGCCGGAAATCAGCGCTTCCTTCGCGGCGGGTGGATAGTCCGAATCCTTGAGACGGCCGCGGATCCAGCGCGGGGGTGTCCCGCCGCCATCGCCGTCGCCGTCACCCGCGCGGCCGCTGCCGGTGCCGTTTCCTTCGCCGCCCGCGCCTGTGCCGGGACCGGGCACGTCGGACGCGCCGCTCGAGGCCTGGGTGCCGATGCCGGGTTTCAGCGCCGCGACCACCGGCGGCGGCACGGTGACCTGCACGATGGGAACCGGTGCGACGATCTCGGTCGCTTTCGAGCGCAGATTGGCGGGCGACGCGGCGCCTTCGGGTTTTGTGCTCCGGATCGGGTGGGGCGTGATCTTCTCGGGCGGTGGCGGGACGGGCGGCGGCAGCACGCCGAACAAGGTGAGCGGGCTCTCGGCCGATCCGGGCATGCGTACCGCGAGCCCGGCGATCAGGGCGTAGACCAGCAGCCCCATCAGGGCGGCGGCGGCAAGCGCGGCCCTGATCCGGTCATTGGGGCTGGATTGCCGGTAGCTCATGATCATTTGCGGGCTTCCACGGGGAAACAACGATCCTGAACGCAAAAGGGATGAACCCGTGCTTGCCAGTCCTCTGTTCGATCCGCGTCGTTTCTTTTTGCGCTGCAACATAACGGTCACGGCACTGCAACACAGGCGACGCGGTCGGCACCTAGGCGCCCCTGCAACAATAAAGGGGCCTATCATGACGATCCGTTCGACGATTCTCGCGCTCACCTGCCTGCCCGCGCTGGTGATCGCTCAATCCGCCCATGCCCAATCGGCCCAGACACAGTCCGCGCCCGCGATCGATCAGGCCGCGCCCGAGCCAGGCGCGACGGATGACGGGGGCGACATCGTCGTGACGGCGCAGCTGCGCAGCCAGAATGCGCGCGAGGTGCCGATCGCGCTGACCGCCTATTCGGGCCGCTTCCTCGACGAGCTGGGCATCACCGATTTCGAGAAGCTGTCGCGCTACGTCCCCGGCTTCGTCGTGCAGAATCAGTCGCCCAACAATCCCGGCTTCGTCATTCGCGGCATCACCTCGGACAGCGGCAGCGCGTTCAACGAGCCGCGCGTCTCGGTCTTCCAGGACGGCGTCTCGATCTCGAAGTCGCGCGGATCCTATGTCGAGCTGTTCGATCTGGAGCGCGTCGAAGTGGCCAAGGGCCCGCAGTCGACGCTTTATGGTCGCGGCGCGCTGATCGGCGCGGTCAACATCGTCCAGGCCAAGGCCGATCCGAACGAGCAATACGGCTATTTCCGCGCCAGCTACGGCAATTTCAACGCCTATCAGGTCGATCTCACCGCCAACGCGCCGATCACCGATACGCTGGCGATCCGCATTGCCGGCCGGTCGAAGAAGCGCGACGGTTTCGTCGACAATCTGCTGGTCAAGGGCAATGACCGGGATTTCAACTCGGTCGACACCCAGGCGATCCGTGGCTCGCTGCGCTGGGCGCCGGGCAAGCTGACCGTCGACCTGATCGCCAATTATCAGGAAGACCATGCGAACGGCACGCCGTTCAAATCGATCGCCTATAATCCGACCGATCCGGTGACGGGCGCGGTGATCGGCGATCGCGGGCGCAATTCGGGCGCGGCGCTGGCGCCGCAGCCGGGCTTCGAGAACAGCGCGCCGCTGGGTCTCAACCGCACCGTCTGGGGCGCGACCGGCATCGCGAATTACGCGATCGACGATCACTGGTCGATCAACGCGATGGGGTCCTATCGCCGCTTCGACGCGCTGGAGATATTCGATGCGGACGGCATCTCGCTGCCCGCGCTGACCGCGGCGGAGGACGCCCGGGGCAACCAGACCATGGGCACGCTGCGCCTGAGCTACGACAGCGAGCGGCTGACCGCTTTCGTCGGCGGCACCTATTTCCATGAAGACGGCCTGCAGCGCACGCCGGCCTCGTTCGACGAACGCGTCGCGCTGGCGCGGGTGGCGAACGCGCTCAACGGCGGCGGGCTGATCCCCGGCCGGCCGGCGACCGACCCGGCGCCGATGAGCGTGCTCGGCAATCCGGCTTTCACGTCGCAACTGCTGCGCGGCATCGCCGGCGCGAGCGGCTTCGTGCTCGACGCGGCGACCGCGACGGGCATCGCCAACAATCTCAAGGCGAACCACCTCGAAAGCTCGACCAACTTCGGCCGTACCAACAGCATCGACCTCTTCGCCGATGCGACCATCCACGTCACTGACCGCTTCGATATCGGCGGCGGCATCCGCTACAGCCATGACGACAAGTCGACCGGCATCACCGCGGCGGTGCTGAACGGCCGCTCGATCCTGGGCGGCTTCATCGGCGCGCTGGGCCTGCCCGCGGCGCAGCGCACGCCGCTGCTCCAGGCGCTGGCGCTGCCGGGCGCGGTCCTGAACACGCTGCCGGCCAGCGTCGTGCCCTTTTTCGGCATCGGCCTCCAGCCGACCGCGGCCAATGGCACCCGGACCGACCGGGGCCTCAAGGACGAAGGCCTGACCTGGCGCGCCACCGCGCGCTACGAGGCGAGCGCCGACGCGAGCATCTACGCGACCTATGCCCGGGGCCGCCGCCCCGAAGTGCTGAGCGTATCGGCGCCGGGGGTTCCGTACGGTGCCCCGAATTTCAAGGTCCTGCCGTCCGAAACGGTCGACAGCTACGAGATCGGCGCGAAGACCGCTTTGCTCGATCGCCGGCTGTTCGCCGACGGATCGGTCTATCTGTACAATTACACCAACTTCCAGACGACCGAGCAGATCGGCACCCAGTTCATCCTCACCAATGCCGGCAAGGCGCGGACCTACGGGTTCGAGGGCCAGCTCCGTTATGTACCGTCCGAGGCGCTGACCGTGTTCGCCACCTATGCCTATACGCATGGCCGCTTCACCGAGGGCGCCCGCGACGGCAATCATTTCCGCCTGTCGCCCGACAATGCCGCCTCGGCCGGCTTCGTGCTGAAACAGCCGGTCGGCCCGGTGAAGATCGATTTCACCCCGAGCGTGACCTGGCAGTCGAGCGTGTTCTTCGACGACGACAACGACAAGCCCTCGCTCCAGACCGGCAACCTGATCCCCGATCTGGTGCAGGACGAATTCCAGAAGGGTTATGCGCTGGTCGATGCGCGGCTCGGCGTGGAATCGGCCAATGGCATCTGGCGGGTCGAGGGTTTCGTGACCAACCTGTTCAACCGCAAATATATCAAGGATGCCGGCAATACCGGCGACTCCCTGGGCCTGCCGACCTTTATCGGTGGCGAGCCGCGTTTCTACGGCCTGTCGCTGACGGTGCGCAGCCGCTGAGCGGTTGCGCGGAACCGTGCCGGCCCGTAGCGGTTGGAAATGGCGGGACGCCAACGGGAGACATCAGATGCGGATCGTGACGATCGGAACTGCGGCAATCATGGCGCTCGGACTTTCGGCTTGCGACAAGCATGGCACGGAGGTCGGGGCACCGATCGCCAATGGCGCCGGGGCGACCGCGAACCTGCGCACGGGCACCGGTGCCGATGCCGGCCGGGCCACCGCGCATGAAGTCGCGGGCGGCCTGCGCTTCACCATCGACGCGAAGGGCCTGCCGCCGGGCACTCACGGCGCGCATGTCCATATGACGGGCGCGTGCACGCCGCCCGACTTCGCGAGCGCGGGCGGGCACTGGAACCCGACCGCGATGAAGCATGGCTCGATGAACCCGGCAGGACCGCATGAGGGCGACCTGCCCAACCTGATCATCGGTACGGACGGGCGCGGCACGATCGGCATCACCATTCCCGGCGCGACCATGGCCGGGCTGCTCGATGCGGACGGCTCGGCGATCGTGGTGCATGCCGCGCCGGACGATCTGATGACCGACCCGTCGGGCAATAGCGGCGCGCGGATCGCGTGCGGCGTGTTCGCGGCGGGGTAATTTTTCCTTCTCCCCCTGTGGGAGAAGGTGGCCTTAAGGGCCGGATGAGGGGGAGTGAGGTTCGCGACACGAGCGAGTGTCCCCCTCACCCTTCCGTCGCTTCGCTCCTCCCTCCCTCTCCCACAAGGGGAGAGGGACTTCAGATCGCCTCGCCCGCTTCCCGCGCCCAATTCTCGCGATTGGCCTCCGCCTTCGGCACTAGCCGATAGGCCGCGATCGCTGCCGCCAGGGTGATCGGCACCGTCAGCAACAGGGAGAGCACGCCGACCGACAGGCTGCCGCTCAGGGTCGAGACCCGGCCGGCCAGATACGGCCCCATCGCCAGCCCGAGCAGCGTGGTGCCGATAAAGAAGGTCCCCGTCGCCGTTCCGCGCATCCTGGGCAGCACCAGATCCTGCATGGTCGCCGCCGAGGCGCCGAGCGCTGACGCCGCGAGGATCTGCGCGATCGGCAGCATCGTATAATAGAGCCACAGGTCGTGCGTGGTGAAGGCGACCCATACCGCGGGCACCGGGGCGACCGCGCCGAAGATGATCATCATCACGCGCCCGTTGGCGAAGCTGCGCCGCAGCCGGTCGGCGACGATGCCGCCGATCGTCACGCCGATGAACCCGCCCGCCGCGCCGCCGCCACCGATCAGCAGCCCGGCGGTCGCGGGGGAGGCGGCGAGATCGCGCAGCGCATGAGGTGCTGCCCAGAAGCTCACGGCATAGGCGATGAAGGCGTTGAGGCCATAGGCCACGACCACGCAGAGAAAGGCGGGATTGCCGATGATCAGGCGGAAGGTCGGCGGATCGCGCCGCTTGAGCGCCGAGGCCCAGGAGAAGACGGCATAGACGCCGATTCCGATCGCCACCCATTGCGGCCAGGGCTCGCCGATCGAGATCAGGCCGACCACGCAGGCGATAATGATCGCCAGGCCGATCAGGTTGAACAGCAAGGCGCGGGTGCGGCCCCGCGCCGCACCGATCAGGGTCAGCGGCGGCAATATGGTGAGCAGTTCTTCGAGGAACTCGCGGAACGGGGCGGGGTGGGGCGCCGGCTCGGGCAGCCCTTCGGACGCACCGCGCTTCGGCTCGCGCAGGGTCGCGATCCACAGCGCGACGAGCAGGCCGGGAATGCCGACGATCAGGAACGCCGCCTGCCAGCCGTGCAGGCCGAGCGGCCCGCCCTCGGGCCAGGCCTTGTTCCAGCGCTGCACGATCAGCCCGCCGATGCCGAGCGACAGCCCGCCCCCGACGTACAGGCCGGAGGAATAGATGGCGAGCGCGGTGGCGCGCAGGCGTTTGGGGAAATAGTCCGAGATCAGCGAATAGGCCGAGGGGCTGGCGGTCGCCTCGCCGACGCCGACGCCGATCCGCGCCGCCGTCAGCATCGCGCCGTTGCGGGCGAACCCCGAAAAGGCAGTCATCGCCGACCAGAGCGCCAGGCCGACCGTCATCAGCCGCACCCGGTTCCAGTTGTCGGCGAGGCGGCCGAGCGGAATGCCGAACAGCGAATAGAACACGCCGAACGCGGTGCCGTAGAGGAAGCCGAGATCCTCGTCCTTCAGCCCCAGGTCGCGCTTGATGTCCTCGGCCAGGATCGAGATGATCTGCCGATCGACGAAATTGAGGATGTAGACGAGAAACAGGATGCCGAGGACGTACCAGGCATAGGCTGGCGTGCGCGCTGGCGCGCCTGTCGGTGTGGTAGCCATCTCGATCCCCTCGCTATTTTCGGCGATGCTAGGGGGCGTATTGACCGGCCGCAATGGTCGTCATCGTCACCGACCCAAGCGCTTCAATCCCACCAGAAGAACCACCAGTCGTTCCCCATCAGCGTGGCGGCGAGCGCCGAAAGCGTCCCCACACCCTGATCGACGATATCGGCGCAATAGAGATATTGCTCGCGCGCGAGGTCGAGCGCTTCCTCCCTGTTCGCCGGGCGATGTGCGACGCGAAGGTTCATGGTGTCGCCGTTCAACCCGATGAGTTCGGCGCCGAAGCGTGCATGCCAGGCCTTGAGCGCAGCGACATGATATTCGGCTGACGGATTGTCGTTCCAGCCGCCCCATTTGAGATGGGCGATCGCTTCCCAGCCATTCGTGGCGGGGATCAGGGCGATATGGACTCGATCGAGCGGACGTCGCTTCAAAATATCCTCGGTGACGGTAAGCGCTAGGCCGGTGTCTACCCGGGCCGGCCAGGCACCGAGTTCCGGTTGATGATCAGGCGCGACGTCGCCCACCCGGCCGTTGTCGGCGAGCCACTTTCGGGCTGCCTYGTCTTCCGCCCTCTTGCGCGCGCGCAGGCCCTCCGGATGGCCAAGCGCAGCCGCCGCGCCGAGGATAGCCGCGACGTCACGCTCATCCAGATCGTCGATCCCCTCGGCGATCCTCGCGAGATCCTCGTCGCTGCCGATGACGACCGGCCAGATGCCGGGCTTCTTCCTCTGCCGTTCCCATTCGGCAAGCGCCGCGTTGCCGTGGACGGTGACGAGCGGGAAGGGAAAGACGGGATCCGGCACGGGAGGTGTCGGCCCTTCCTGGTCAGCAGGTTGCGCCCGAGCCGCGCTACCGAGCCCTATTAGGGTTGCAGCCGCGGCGGCGGCAAGAAGCAGGGTGCGGCGGATCATCATGTTCTTGTCCTAATCGAGCCGCCAGCGCTCCACCACCTCGTATCGCGCGGCTTCGCCGCCGAGATGGCTTTCGAACAGGGTCATGTGCCCGATCGTGAAGCTTGGGCTGGCGAGGCCCGCATGCGTCGCCAGCCAGCGCTCGACTTCGGGGCCGAAGCCCGCGCCACGGCTGATCCGCGCGACAGTGATGTGCGGCAGATAGGCGCGGCCTTCCGGCGGCAGGCCCAGGCGGACCAGCGCATGGTCGACCTTGCGATGGAGCGCGGCGAGCGCGTCGTGCGGCGCGACGCCGGCCCAGAGCGCATCGACCCGGCCCTTTTTGTCGAACGCGCCGACGCCCGACAGCGCGACCTCGATCGGCGGCGCATGGACCTGGCCCAGCGCGAGCACGACATCCTCCGCCATACGCCCATCGACCTCGCCAATGTAGCGGACGGTCAGGTGAAGTTGATCATCGTCCTGCCAGCGTGCCTGGGGCACGCCGTCCATCGTCGCGGAAACGGCGGCGCGGACCGCGGGAGGCGGGCGCAAGGCGACAAACAGGCGGTGCATGAAGCTGATTTTACCGCACTTCCCGGTATTGTCATCCGCAAGCTGGTCAATTGTAATAAAGTGTTGCTGGCCTCTGCTGGGAGCCCACCGGATTATCTTGAAAACCCCCCTGATAAGGGCGATATTCCGGCTATCCGGCATGATGCCGGGTCAAAGGAGCTTTTTCGAAATGGCTAACTGGTCCGACCCCCAATCTGGCGCGACATCGTTCGCGACGGCAACGGGCGCACGCACCGAGGCGTTTGACGCGGGTCTGCGCCGCTACATGCTGTCGGTCTATAACTACATGTTCTCGGGCATCCTGCTGACGGGTATCGTCGCCATGGGCTTCGCCGCCTCCGGCATGGCCGCGCAGGTGTTCGGCGGCCCGGGTATCCTGAAATGGATCATCACCTTCGCGCCGCTCGGCTTCGTGTTCGGCATGAGCTTCGGCGGCGGGCGGATGTCGTCCGGAGCGCTGCAGGCGATGTTCTGGGGTTTCGCGGTGGCGATGGGCCTGTCGCTCTCGACCATCTTCCTCGCCTATACCGGCACCTCGATCGCGCAGTCCTTCTTCGCGACGGCGGCGGCGTTCGGCGGTCTCAGCCTCTATGGCTACACCACCAAGCGTGATCTGTCGGCGTTCGGCACCTTCCTGGTCATGGGCCTGGTCGGCCTGATCGTGGCGAGCCTGCTCAACCTGTTCTTCCAGTCGGGCCCGTTCGCGCTGGTGATCAGCATCGTCGGCGTGCTGCTGTTCGCSGGCCTCACCGCCTATGACACGCAGCGCACCAAGAGCATGTACGCCCAGGTTGCCGGCACCGGTGCCGAGCAGCATGTGGTGATCATGTCGGCGCTGAACCTGTACCTCGACTTCATCAACATGTTCCTGTTCATCCTGCGCCTGTTCGGCAACCGGAACTAGAACGGGGCTTGAACGCTCAGGCGAGAGGCCCGGCGGGGAAACCTGCCGGGCCTTTTGTTTTACCTCCCGCAAAGGACCGCCATGCGCCTCGCGATCGACGTGATGCTCGATTACTGGATCGAAGACGCCGCCGATGTGCTGTTGCTGGTCGAGGCGGCGGCGATGGCGGACCAGCGGCTCGAGCAGCAGGACCTGCGCGTCTATTGCCCCGAGCCGCTGCGCGCGGTGCCGGGCGAGGAAGGGATCGGCCAGCGGACCTGGGCGCGCGGCCAGGGCAATTTCCGCGTGGAATATAAGGCGGTGGTCGCGATCGAGCGATCGGCGATCGACCTCGCATCGCTGGCGCCGACGGCGGCCAGGATGCTGCCGGCCGAGACCGTCGCCTATCTGCTGCCCAGCCGCTATTGCGAATCCGACTCGTTCGAGGGTTTTGTCGAGCAGCAATTCGGCGGGCTCGAGGGCGGTGAGCTCGCCGCCGCGATGCGCGACTGGGTGCGCACCAACCTGACCTATGCCTCGGGCGCGAGCAGCGGCGTGACCACCGCGCTGATGACCTTTGCCGATCGCCGCGGCGTATGCCGGGACTATGCGCATCTCCTCGTGACGCTGGCCCGTGCCGGCGGCATTCCGGCGCGCTGCGTTTCGGCCTATGCGCCCGGGGTCGATCCGCCCGATTTCCATGCCGTGGCGGAACTGTGGCTGGACGGGGCGTGGCATCTGGTCGACGCGACCGGCATGGCGTCCTGCGGCGATCTCGCCCGGGTGGCGGTGGGGCGCGATGCGACCGATATCGCCTTCATGACGGTGTTCGGCCGTACGACGATGAATGAGCAGCGCGTCACGGTCCGCCGCATCGACGGCTGAGCCGATTTCGGCATCGTCGGGTCTCATGCGCAGGAACGCATCCGCGGAGTCGTTCGTTCTCCCCTCGTAACAGCCCAGGAGAGTGGCGATGACCGAGGACCAGAAGATAATCGATCAGAAGACGCCTGACAGCCAGGACGTGGCGCCGGGCCATCCTGAGGAGAATAAGGCGATTCATCATCCGCGTCAGGAAGCGGGCCAGGATGCGTCGATCGCCGCGCGCCTCGAGCGCAATCCCGAGAGCAAGGAAGCGCGGCTCGACGCGGCTTTGGACGAATCGATGGACGCATCCGACCCGCCATCCTCGACTCAGCCCGTGCACAGTCACGAGCCGCCGGCATCTTCCGGCTATGACGCGGCCGAAGAGGCGCGGCTGAAGGAAGAAAAGGCGGGCTGATCCGTATAGATTGCCGGAATGGAATCTTTTGCCACCCCCGTCCGCCCCGCGGGCGGGGGTGGCGTTCTTTATGTTGCTTAACTAGCGCACTCTACAGCCGTTTTCGTCGTGCGACGCACCGTTCGTCGCAACCTTTGTTGCATCGCAGCAGGAACTGTGATTCGATGCTTAATGCCGGACGACGGCGCGTTAAGGGAGCTGCCAACTAACCTGGCGCATCATCGGCACCGGTTCCACATTTGCGGGGTGGGGTGACGATATGAGTGCAAAGATGAAACCGGCGAATGGCGCGATGACGCTGGCCGAAATGAAGGAATTTGCGAGCTTCAGTTCCTCGACGCAGCGCTATATCCGGCGCTCGCTCGACATTGGCCTCGACCGCGACGATGCGATGAGCCGCTGGTCGCGCGATGTCGTGGAAGCCGCCAGCATCCGCGCCCAGGCGCGCCTTTATGCCCGTCTCCCCGATATCCGGGTGATGATCCCCGATGACAGCGGCCTGGATGCGGTCGAGCCGTTCCTGGCTCCGCTGATGACGGTGACGGCATTCGATCTGGGGCAGGGGCGCCTCACGACCTTTTCCGCCTATCGTTTCCTCTATGAGCGGCTGATCGGCGCCGAGGTGCGGCCCTGGCTGCCCGCGGCCTTCTGCTCGGCGGCGGCATTGCCGCATCTGCATCCCGATCTGCGGCGCAAATTGCTCCAGTCGATCAGCGAAGCGGCCGCGACCGCATCGGGCTGGTCGAACCGCCAGCCTGCCTTCTTCCCCAAATGGGTGGAGAAGGTGGAGGCAGCCGCGCTGCCGCACTGAGAGTCGCTAAAAAGCCCCTCTCCTTCAGGGGAGGGGTTCTTCCTTACCTGCACGCCCGCCAGCCGAACTCCCCCCGCTTGGCCTGGTCGAGATGAAGATGGTCACGGTGCGCCGCATTATAGTCCGGCGACAGGGTGGTCGAGAACAGCCGGCAGGCACCGTTGCGCACTTCGTGCAGGAAGGTCGCTTCGGGCCCGTCGCCCTTCCAGTCCGCCGCCACCGTGACGCGCTTGCCGCTCGCCAGGCGGAAGCCGGCGATGTCGATCGCGTCGGCGGTGGCGTGCTCGCTCCAGCTGTTGCTGCCGCCGATGCGGCGGCAATTATAGCTGCCGAAATGCTCGATCGAGGCGACCGGGCTTCCCAGAAGCCGCCGCGCCGCGGGCTGCACGACATTCCATTCCCATACCGACAGCGCCGCCGCGACCGGGCAGGACGTACCGAGATCGGCGGGCGCATAAAGCGCGCGGCGCGATCCGCCGGGTGCGAAACGCACGCCATCGGCATAGCTGCAGGTGCCGTATTTCACGGGCGCCAGCACCGTGTAGCGCACCCCCGCCTTGTCGAGCAGCGCCCGGCAATGCGGAAAATCGTCCGTCAGCCCGGCGAGCTTGCGCCCGGTCATCATCCCGACCGGCTGGCCGAGATCGAGCGGCGTCCAGGGCAGGTCCTGCGGCCGGCCACGCACCGCCGCGAACAGCAACAGCCCGACTGTCAGCAGGATCGCGGCGATCGTCATGCCGCCGACCAACCTTCGCACTGCCAGCATCAGCCGCGCTCCCTCAGCCTCTCATCGCGCTCGTGATCGGCTCGAAGGTGACGGGATAGCCCAGATCGTCGGGAATGCGCAGGTGCGGCACGCCGTCGATATCGTCGGTCCAGGGCGTGACCGGGCGGATCGGGTAGCGCGCCGCATCGGCGGCCGCCTCCTCGAAGCTGGCGAAGCGCGCCAGCCGTTCGAGGTTGCGGCGCGTGGGGAAGATGATCCGCACGCGCCCGGCATCGGCATCGTCGAGCACACGCTGCGCGGTCGCCCAGAAGACGCGGACATTCTCGGTGTCGTCGACCACCGGCTCGGACACGCCCTCGGGCATGCGCGCGAGATAGAAGCGCGTGTCGAAGATCCGCATATGCGCATGCGCCGGCAGCCAGCGCGCGAAGGGGATCAGCGCCGGGTCAAGCGCGAGACCGGCGTCACGCAGCGCCTCGCCCAGCGAGATGCCCGAGTGCAGCGCGGCGCGCAGGGCCGACAGTGTCGCGCCGTCCGGCACCGGGTTCAGCCCGATCGGCACGCCGACTTCCTCGATGGTCTCGCGGATCGCGGCGATGCGGGCCGCGATATCCTCGGGCTCGCCGAGAAAGGTCAGGGCGAGGGCATGGTCGCCCGGATCGACCCGGCCACCCGGGAACACCAGCGCGCCGCCGGCGAACACCATCGCCTTGGATCGCTCGACCATCAGCAGCTCGGGCGCGCCAGGCGCTTCGCGGAACAGGACGAGCGTGGCGGCGGGAATGGGCTGCGGCGTTTCGGACATCGACCGGGTGTAGGCCGCGGGACTTCTATTGTCATTCCCGGGCTCAACCTGCTGTCGATATCATATACAATATGATTGGCACCCGACTCGTCTCGCTCTAGGAAGGGCATCGCGACGACTCCGCGGGAAGGGGCGCGCGAAACGAAAAGGGGAGAGAGAGATGCGATCGCGCCTGTTGTCCGCCGCCCGTAGCGGCATGTTTGCCAGCTGCCTGATTGTTGCCGCCGCCACGCCGGCGCTCGCGCGGGACGGCTTCTTCTCCCGCGAGCAGGTGATCTCCTATACCCCCGAATGGACCGGCGAGCGCTTCCCCGACGGGCGGCCAAGGGTGTCGGACGACATCATCGAGCGAATGAAGTCGGTGACCCTGGAGGAGGCCTGGGCGACGTTGCGCGGCGCCGGCTATAATTACGAATATGAGGATGGCTGGCTGTCGATCTTCCCCGACAAGGTGCTCGTCGGCCGCGCGCTGACCGCCCAGTGGATGCCGGGCCGCCCGGACATTCAGAAAGTGATCGAGGCACAGGGCAAGCAGGATGCGCGCAAGGGCGCGATGAATGCCTGGCCGGTCGACATGCTGCAAAAGGGCGACGTCTATGTCGCCGATCATTTCGGCCTGAAGAAGGACGGTCCGTCGATCGGCGACAATGTCGGCAACGCGATCTACGCGCGCAGCGGCAACGGCATCGTCTATGACGGCGCGGTGCGCGATATCGAAGGGCTGAAGGAACTGCCCAACTTCACGTCGTTCGTGCGCTCCTATGATCCGTCGCACCATTTCGGCGCGATGGCGACGGGCGCGCGGCTCAACTCGACCATGGTCGGCATCAACGGCCCGACCCGGGTCGGCATGGCGACGGTGATGCCGGGCGACGTGGTGCTCGGCCGTGACGGCGGCGTGGTGTTCATCCCGCCCCAGCTCGCCGAAAAAGTGGTCAAGCAGTCCGAGATCACGCGCCTGCGCGACGAGTTCGGCCACAAGCGCCTGGCCGAGGGCAAATACACCGCGGGCCAGATCGACGCGAAGTGGAGCGAGCCGATCGAGGCGGATTTCACGGCCTGGCTCAAGGCGAATCAGGACAATCTCCCGGTCAAGAAGGAAGTCATCCAGGAGATGCTGAACAACAAGGCCAAGGGCATTCCCTACGAAGGCTGAGCCTTTCCTCCCGCGCGGATAAAGCCATGATCAATCGACGCACGATGCTCGGCCAGGCGGCCGCGCTCTACGGGACCTTCCTGCTCGCGGCCAATGCCGGGGCGGCGACGCGCCCGCCCAGGCTGAAGATCAGGGAGATCCGCGCGGTCCGGCTGAAGAACGGGTTCAACAGCCGGTTTGTCCGCGTCTATACCGAGGAAGGGCTGACCGGCACCGGCGAATTCCTCGACACGGTCGGCGCCGAATACATCATCAACAACAACTTCAACCCGCTGCTCACCGGCCGCGATCCGCTGGCGATCGAGGCGATCATGAACGATCTGTGGGGCTGGCGGCGCGGCAATTTCGCCGGCGCGCCGTCGCCTTTGTTCATCCGCGGCACCGGCGGGCCCTATTATGCCGCGATGAGCGGCGTCGAGATGGCGCTGTGGGATCTGGCGGGCAAGGCGCTGGGCGTGCCGATCAGCCAGTTGATGGGCGGGCGGCTGCGCGAGCGCATTCCGGTCTATCTCCATGCCAACGACCCGGCCGACGCGAAGCGCATCGTCGCCGCGACCAGGGTGCGGGCGCTGAAGATCGGCACCGATTACACGCCCGATGCGTGGCTGGTCGGCAAGGGGCTGAACCCCGACCGGCTCTGGGGCCAGCATCTCACCACCGCGCAGCTCAGCGATGTCGAGAAGTTCGTCGGCGGTTTCCGCGATGCGCTTGGGCCCGATTACGATATCGGGGTGGAACTGCACGCGCGCTACGATGTCGAGACCGGCATCCAGATCTGCAATCTGCTCGAGAAATTCCGGCCCTTCTTCGTCGAGGAGCCAGTGCCGAGCGACAATGTCGATGCGATGGTCCGCATCCGCGACAATGTCCGCGTGCCGCTGGCGGCGGGCGAGAATGTCTATGGGCGCTACGGCTTCCGGCCCTATCTGGAAAAGCAGGCGCTCAGCATCATCCAGCCGGACATGGCCAAGGCCGGTGGCCTTTCCGAAACGCGCAAGATCGCGGCGATGGCGGAGACGTACAACATCCCCGTCGCGCCGCACGGTGTGGCCTCGCCCTTCGCGACCATGGCGTTCGCGCAGGTCTGCACGACGATCCCGAACTTCCTGATCCAGGAATTCACCTATTACGAGAACAAGGCTTATACCGAGCTGTGCGACCCGGTCGCGCTGGTCGACGGCTATCTGCCGGTATCGACCGAGCCGGGGATCGGGATTTCGGTCAACGACGAGGTGTTGAAGGCCCGGACGGATCCCGAATTCAAGCCGCTCTAACGATTCCCCTCCCTTCCAGGGCAAGGGCAATCGCATATGATTCAGCGAAAAGAGAAGAGAGCAGAAATTAGGGTTCGCGCGGAGGCGCGGAGGCGCGGAGCGCGACCTGTTGAGGCCCGTTTGAACCAAATACGGATCGTATGGGCACCTTCTCTGCGCCTCCGCGCCTCCGCGCGAACCTCTCTTTTCTCATCGCCATCCGAAACAGTTGTGGCGTGAGCATATGCGATTGCCCTGCTTCCAGGGAGGGGCTTTGCAAGAACTCAAAAAGCATCGAACCGCCCACTGCGCCCGATTGCGCTCCCGCCCGCGAGTGGCGCATGCTGCACCCACACAGGTCGCAGGGGATTCACGGACATGGCGAAGCTAGGATTTCTGATGGCGGGCGCGTGCGCCCTCGTTCTCGCGCAGGCAGGTCTTGCGGCCCCGGCCGACCAGAAGGCGAATGAGGCGGCGTTCGATGCCGGCGTCAGTTCGCAGGACCAGCTCGACTGGCTGAAGACCATGTCCTCCGCGCCCAACCATGTCGGCTCCCCGCACGACAAGGCCAATGCCGAGTTCATCCTGGCGAAGTTCAGGGAATGGGGCTGGGACGCGAAGATCGAGACCTTCCAGGTGCTCTACCCGACGCCGATCTCGACCACCGTGGAAATGGTCGCGCCGGAGAAGATCACACTCGGCGGCCAGGAACCGGCAGTGCCCGGCGACGACACCTCCGCCAACCTCGCCGGCGCGCTGCCGCCTTATGTCGCATTCCAGGGCGACGGTGACGTCACGGGCGACCTCGTCTATGTGAATTACGGCCTGCCCGACGATTACAAGGCGCTGGAACGGCGCGGCGTGGACGTGAAGGGCAAGATCGTCATCGCGCGCTACGGCGCCGGCTGGCGCGGGCTGAAGCCCAAGCTGGCGCAGGAACATGGCGCGATCGGCTGCATCATCTATTCCGACCCGCAGCAGGATGGCTATGGCGACGGCGACACCTATCCCAAGGGCGGCGCGCGGCCCGATTTCGGTGTGCAGCGTGGGTCGGTGGCCGACATGACCGTCTATCCGGGCGATCCCCTCACGCCCGGGGTGGGCGCCACGGCGGATGCCAGGCGGCTCGACCGCAAGGATGCGGCGACGATCCTCAAGATCCCGGTCCTGCCCATGTCGTACGGCGATGCGGGCAAGCTGCTGTCACGCCTGGGTGGTCCCAATGCGCCGAACGGCTGGCAGGGCGGCCTGCCGCTCGCCTATCACACCGGCGGCGACGGCGCGGTGATGGTCCATCTCGCGGTCAAGTCGGAATGGTCGCTCAAGACCGTCTATGACGTGATCGCGAAGCTGAAAGGGTCCGACTATCCCGATCAATGGGTGATCCGCGGCAACCATCATGACGGCTGGGTGTTCGGCGCGTCCGATCCGCTGTCCGGCAACGTCGCCATGCTGTCCGAGGCCAAGGCGCTGGGCGGGCTGTGGAAGCAGGGCTGGCGGCCGAAACGCACGATCGTCTATGCCAGCTGGGATGCCGAGGAGCCGATGCTGCTCGGCTCGACCGAATGGGCCGAGACTCATGCCGCCGAGCTCAAGGCCAAGGCCGTCATCTATATCAACACCGACGGCAACGGACGCGGCTTTCTCGGCGCCGAGGGCAGCCATGATTTCCAGCACCTGGTCAGCTCGGTCGCGGCCGACGTGACCGATCCGCAGACCGGCGTCAGCGTCGCGGAACGCGCGCGGGCCGCGGTGCGGGTGCGCGCCTATGACAAGACCGGCCAGGTCAGCGAAGCCGCGCTGGCGGCGGCGGAGAAGGGCGGGGACCTGCCGATCGGCGCGCTGGGATCGGGGTCGGACTATTCCGCCTATCTGCAGCATCTCGGCCTGCCGGCGCTGAACATCGGGTTCGGCGGCGAGGACGAGAGCGGCGGCGTCTACCATTCGGTCTATGACAGCTATCATCACTTCACGACCTTCGACGATCCCGGCCTGAAATATGGCGCGGCACTGTCGAAGACGGTCGGGCGGCTGGTCCTGCGCGTCGCCGATGCCGACACGCCGCCGCAGCGCTTCGGCGATTTTGCGGATACGGTCTCGACCTATCTCGGCGAAGTGAAGAAGCTCGCCGAGGACCGCCGCACCGAGGATCGCAAGCGCGAGAAGCTGCTGACCGACAAGGCTTTCCTCCTGGCGAGCGACCCGACCAGGCCGGTGGCCCCGGTGCCCGTGGAGGCGAGCACGCCGCACATCGAACTCGCGGCGCTCGAGGATGCGGTCGACCATCTCAAGGCGGCGGCCGCTGCCTATGACAGCGCCTATGCCGACAAGGGCGCGAAGCTCGATCCAGCCCGGCGCGTGAAACTCAATGCGCAGCTTCGCGACATCGATCAGCTGCTGCTCGACGACCGCGGCCTGCCGGGACGGAGCTGGTACAAGCACCTGATCTATGCGCCCGGCCGCTTCACCGGCTATGGCGCGAAGACGCTGCCCGGCGTGCGCGAAGCGATCGAGGAGCGCCGCTTCGACGACGCGAATGTCTATGCCGGGCGCACCGCCAGGGTGCTCGAGGCCTATGCCGCACGGCTCGAGGCGGCGAAGGCGACGATCGAGGGGAAGTAGAAGTAACGGAGAGGGATTTCACCCGGGTGAGATACCCTCTCCGTTCGTGTCGAGCGAAGTCGAGACACCTTGAGCCTGGCGGGCGGATGGTTTCTCGACTGCGCTCGAAATGAACGGAAAGAAGAAGTCCGCGATCGGATCAACCATCATGCCGGAACACGTCCGGAATTATGGTTCGGCTTGATCAGGTCCGACCCGCCACCGTCAGCACGTCCCGCACCCGCGCCAGCGCGGCGCCTTGCGGATCGGTCTCGCCGAGGAGCGCGAAGGTGCCATTGAGCGCGAACTCGCAATGCCCATGGACCAGGGCGACCAGCGAGCGGGCGAGGGCGGCGGCCCTGTCGCGCCGCTCTTCGGGCAGTAGCAGCGCGATCTCGGTCTCGACGATGCCGGTCAGGCCGCTGCGCAGCCGGCGGTAGCTTTCGGGCATCTCGGTACCCGGCGGCCGGCGATGAGCGTAGATCGCGACCCACAGGTTGGGATTGCGCTCGGCGAAGTCGAAATAGCCCGCGACCAGCGCCGCGATCCGGTCGTCGCCCGCCGCCGCCAGCTTTTCGCGCAGCCAGGCTGCCCACAGGGTGAAGGTCCGGCTGTTGATCGCCAGCAGCAACGCATCGAGGCTGCCGAACACATTGTAGATCGTGCCGATCGAATAGCCGATCCGCTTCGCCACCTCGCGCGCCGAGAAATCGGCATAGCCCCTTTCGGCCATCAGCGCATGGCCCTCGGCGAGGATCAATGCCTCGAGCTGTTCGCGCGAATGATCCGATCTCCGTCCCATGAGGATAGGAATAGGGTTAAAACTGAACACTGTCTAATTTATTTATTGAACAGTGATCAATTTTGCCGCATTGCAGGATCGTCCGGCGAATCGCCGGGATGTTGTCGGGTTCGGACGCGGTGAAGGTACGCCTTGGTGATGAGGCTCCGGTCCGCCATGATGCCCGCCCGCTGGGAGAGGCAAAGCATCATGTCGGCACCCGATTTCTCGTTGCTCGCGAAACGCCGCTTCGCGCCGATGTTCGTCGTCCAGTTCCTCGGGGCGTTCAACGACAATGTCCTGAAGTTCGCGATGCTCAGCCTCGCGACCTACACGCTGTTCCCGCAGGACCCGAACCATGTCGCGCTGCTCGGCAACATCGCGACCGGCCTGTTCATCCTGCCCTATTTCCTCTTCTCGGCGATGGCCGGGCAGATCGCCGACGCCTGGGACAAGGCGCGCCTCGTCCGCATCATCAAGGGGGCCGAGGTGCTCATCATGGGGCTGGGGCTGGCCGGCTTCTGGTTCCAGTCGGTGCCGGCGCTGATGGCCGCGTTGTTCATGATGGGCATGCACTCGACCTTTTTCGGGCCGGTCAAATATTCGATCCTGCCCCAGCATTTGCAGCATAACGAGATCGTCGGCGGCACCGGGCTGATCGAGGGCGGCACCTTCCTCGCCATTCTCGGTGGTCAGCTGCTCGCGGTGACCGGCGTGCTGCCCGCCTGGGAATGCGGCGTGGCGGCGACGGCGCTTGCCGGCCTCGGTTTCGCGGCGAGCTGGGCGATTCCGCCCGCGCCGCCGGCCGCACCGAACCTGACGATCGACCGCAACCCGTTCCGCAGCACCTGGCAGATCCTGAAATCGGCGCACCAGGGCGAAGGGGTGTGGCTCTGCATCCTCGGGATCAGCTGGTTCTTCGCGGTGGGGGCGATCCTCGTCACCAATTTCCTGCCGCTCGTCTCCGGCGCGCTGGGCGGCACCCAGGGCGTGGTGACGCTGTTCCTGATCATCTTCTCGGTCTCGATCGCGCTCGGCTCGACTCTGGTCAACCGGCTGCTCAAGGGCGTGGTGTCGGCGAAGTTCGTTCCGGCCTCGGCGCTGGCGATGGCCGCGTTCATGATCGACCTGTGGCTGGCGACGCGCCATTATCCGATCCCGGGCACGCCGGTGACGTCCTGGGAATTCGCGCGGAACCCGGGCAACTGGCGCGTGCTGGTCGATCTGGTCGGCATCTCGGCCGCCGGCGGCATGTTCGTCGTGCCGCTCTACGCGATCCTGCAGACGGCGACGGCGCCCGAGGAGCGGTCGCGCATCATCGCCGCCAACAACATCGTCAACGCGGCGATCATGGTCGCGGTGGTCGCGGTCGTGCTGTTCATCCAGGCGCAGGGCGCGAGCATCCCCGGCGTGATCGGCGCGCTCGGCTTCTCCACCCTAGCAATCGCGCTCATCTCCTGCTGGCTGCTGCCGGAAACGGTGATCAAGGCGGTGCTGCGCACGATCCTCAGGCTGATCTACCGCATCGAAGTGCACGGCGCCGAGAACATGCCGCAGCCGGGCGAGCGCGCGGTGGTGGTGGTCAATCACGTATCCTGGCTGGATGGGCTGCTGCTCGCGGTGTTCCTGCCCGGCAAGCCGGTGTTCGCGGTCAACAGTCTGGTGGTGAAGCTGTGGTGGATCCAGCCCGCGCTCAAGCTGTTCCGCGCCTTCCCGGTCGATCCGACCAACCCGATGTCGGCCAAGTCGATGGTCAAGGCGGTGCGGGGCGGCAACACGCTGGTGATCTTCCCGGAAGGGCGCATCACCGTCACCGGCGCGCTGATGAAGATCTTCGACGGCCCCGGCATGGTCGCCGACAAGGCCGACGCGCCGATCGTGCCGGTGCGCATCGACGGTGCGCAGTTCACCCCTTTCTCCTATCTCAAGGGCAAGGTGCGCCAGCGGATCTTCCCGCAGATCAGCCTGACCATCCTGCCGCCGCGCCGCTTCGTCATCGAGGGCAAGATGAGCGCCCGCGCCCGCCGCGCCATCGCGGGACGCCAGCTCTACGACGTGATGAGCGAGATGATCTTCGCCACCTCGGACATTGATCGCACCCTGTTCCAGGCGCTGCTCGACGCGAAGGACATTCACGGCGGCAGGACCGCGGTGGTCGAGGACATCAAGCGCGATCCGCTGAGCTACAAGCGCCTGATCACCGGCAGCCTGGCGCTGGGTCGCGCGTTCGAGCGCGGCACGAAACAGGGCGAGGCGATCGGCGTGCTGCTGCCCAATGTGTCGAGTGTGGTCGCGACCTTCTTCGCGCTCCAGGCGATCGGGCGCGTGCCGGCGATGCTCAACTACACGGCGGGCCTGGCCAATCTCAAGGCGGCCTGCGTCGCGGCGGAAATCCGCACCATCGTCACGGCCCGCGCCTTCATCGCCCAGGCCAAGCTCGAGGCAGTGGCCGAAGGGCTGGCGGCGGATGGCATCACGATCCGCTATCTCGAGGATGTCGCCGCCGGGATCGGCGGCGGCGCGAAGCTGCGTGCGCTGCTCGCCACGCGCTTTGCCGGGCGGCTGCATCGCCGCCGTGGCGTCTCGCCCGGCAGCGGCGCGGGGATCCTGTTCACCAGCGGATCGGAGGGGCTGCCCAAGGGCGTGGTGCTGACTCACCGCAACCTGCTCGCCAACTGCCTGCAGCTGTCGGCGCGGATCGACTTCAACCAGAGCGACCTGGTGCTGAACGCGCTGCCGGTGTTCCACAGCTTCGGCCTGACCGGCGGCACGCTGTTGCCGATCCTCAGCGGCATCAAGACCTTGCTCTATCCGAGCCCGCTGCATTACCGGATCGTGCCCGCGCTGGCCTATGATGCCAATGCGACGATCCTGTTCGGCACCGACACCTTCCTCGCCGGTTATGCGCGCATGGCGCACAGCTATGATTTCTACTCGCTGCGCTACATCTTCGCCGGGGCCGAGCGGGTGCGCGACGAGACCCGGCGTGCCTATGCCGACAAGTTCGGCCTGCGCATCCTCGAAGGCTATGGCGCGACCGAGGCCGGGCCAGTGATCGCGGTCAACACGCCGATGTATTTCCGCAGCGGCAGCGTCGGCCGCCTGTTGCCGGGGATCGAGGCGAAGCTGGAGACCGTGCCGGGTATCGAAGAGGGCGGGCGCCTGTCGATCCGCGGGCCGAACATCATGGCGGGCTATCTCAAGGTCGACGCGCCCGGCCAGCTCCAGCCCCCGGCGGGCGGCTGGCACGACACCGGCGACATCGTCACCATCGACGCCAATGATGGAATCGGGGGCGGCTTCGTGACCATCCGCGGCCGTGCCAGGCGTTTCGCCAAGATCGGCGGCGAAATGGTCTCGCTGCCCGCGGTCGAGGGTTATGCCGCGGCAACCTGGCCCGACGCCGGGCACGCCGTGGTCACCCGGCCGGACCCGAAGAAGGGCGAGCAACTCGTGCTGTTCACCACCCACGCCGGCGCGAAGCCGGCCGATCTGCTCGCCTGGGGCAAGGCGAACGGCGTGGCCGAGCTCGCTCTCCCGCGCGAGATACGGGTGGTGGAGGCGCTGCCCGTGCTCGGTACCGGCAAGCTCGATTATGTCACGATGGGGGAGATGGCGGCGGGTTAATCGCTAGCATCGCATGGGCGGGCGCTGGTGGAGCTGAGGGGAATCGAACCCCTGACCTCTGCAGTGCGATTGCAGCGCTCTCCCATCTGAGCTACAGCCCCGCACCCGCTCCGCGCCCATCTTTCGGGCCGGAAGCGCGCGTTTAGCGAGCCTTTTCGGGCGATGCAACCGGGTCGCCCCGGCCCCTCCAACTTTCACGTCGTCCAACCGTCCCCAAGGCGCGGCGGGTTATCGCTACGGCCGCGTAACTATCGGAACAAACACGGCTTTCGATCCTTTCCTGAGTGGTCGAGCGGGCGCGCCAATGCGCTCGCCGCCACCGCAGAGTCGAAGGAAGGACGCCGTCATGGATAATGGACGCTATCTCCGTAACACCAACCCGCAGGCCGATTATTCGGATCGCGGCGAGGGTGACTATACCCGCGACTATGGGTCTGGGCAGGATTATACCTATTCCAGTGCCCGCGAATATCAGGCGGCCGGAGAGTTCGGTCGCGGCCGGGGTCGGGAATATGGCCAGCGCGGCTATGGGCAGCCGGATTATGGCCAGCAGAACTACGGATCGCGCGATTACGGGCCCCGCGAATATGGCAATTCGGCCTATGGCCAGCGCGACCAGCGCAGTGTGAACCAGCGGCGTCGCGACGCCGGGTTCCAGGGCGAGTATCGCGGCAGCTATGGCTCGGACGGGCATCGCTTCACGGAGACCGGGGACCGCGATGGTGGCCGCGATTCCTATGGCCCGCGCCGCGATCGCGGCCGGCCCGAGGGGTATGACTATCAGGACCGCGACTTCTTCAGCCGCGCCGGGGACGAGGTCCGTTCCTGGTTCGGCGACGAGGAAGCCGAGCGTCGCCGCGAGATGGATTCGCGCTATGACGGCCGCCAGGGCGGCGGACGCTGGGACAGTCCCTATGCGCGCGACAGCCACCATCAAGACGGGGACTATCACAGCTGGCGCCGCTCGCAGATCGATGCGCTCGACCGCGACTATGACGAATATCGCCGCGAGAACCGCTCGAAGTTCGAGAACGAGTTCGGCAGCTGGCGGACCGAGCGCCAGACTCAGCGCGGTGCGCTGGCCAAGGTCACCGAGCATATGGAAGTGCTCGGATCGGATGGCGAGCATGTCGGCACGGTCGACAAGGTGCGGGGCGACCGCATCCTGCTGACCAAGGGCGATACCGACGCCGGCGGCCGGCACCATTCGATCCCGTCGCGCTGGATCGAATCGGTCGACGACAAGGTGACGATCCGCAAGACCGCCGAGGATGCCAAGGCGCATTGGCGCGACGAGGAACGCAGCGGCGCGTTCTTCGGGGACGAGCAAGCCGGGGATCGCAACGAGGATAGCGACAAGGGTCCGCACATCCTCAACCGCAGCTTCTCGGGCACGTACTGAGTCGCGGCCGACGTCACTCCTGGCCCCTCTCCCCGCAAGGGGGGAGGGGTTTTGGTTTGCGTGACGTTGTCGGCACCCTTCGGCCGTTTCCGAAGCATGTCAGCGGACCCGGTGCCAAAGCGGATGCATGACGCATCAAACCTATGTCGAGCGCTGGTTCATGACGCCCGCGCTATTCCATCGCCGGATCGGCGCCACGCCCGGACATGTCGAGCGGCTCATCGAGGCCCGTGCGATGCCGGGCGCGATCTATGCGGAGCATGAAGGCGTCTGGTGGAGCGCGCTTGGCGCGACGGAGCCTCCTGCCGGCACGATCTGGTATGCTCCGGCCGCTTTGTGGTGGGGTCGACGGGCGATGCTTGGCCTGAAGCTGGGACTGTCCGTGGAGGACGCGGCGGCGCGGAACCGGGCCTGTTTCATCGAGACTTTTGTCCGTGCCCTGGCCGATGAACCCCTTGCCCTCGTCGCCTTTCCCGCGGCCTTCCCGAACGAACGCCTCGACTCTGATGCCGCGGTGCGTTGCGCCGCGGCTGAATGGGAAAGCTGGATTGACGGCGGTTATGCCGTCTGCCTGCGCCGCTTCTCCGGCGAAAGCTGCGTGCGCAAGGAGTCGCTGGCGAAGCGCATCCGCCTGCATCTGGATCAGGCGCCGGGACACCATCTCGACGCCGCCGCGCTGTTCGACCTGGTCGAACGGCTGGAGAGCCTGGTGCTGCCCTTTGCCCCTTGGCAGCGCGACGGGGGAACGCCCGGCAGGGCCATCGACGCGCCGCTCGCGCAGCTGGGGCTGGGCGTCGAGCTTCCCTACGAAGCCGAGGGGGAGTCGCGCGGCGCTTGATTGGTTGTTATATAAGTATTTGATTTATATGGATATTATGTGAAAAATGCCGTGAAGGGACGGATGAAGATATGGGACATGCTGGTGTCCCATATCTCCACCGATCCTCGCCTCAGATCGCCCCGCTGAACGTGTCGCACTGGTTCGGGTCGCCGCTGTCGAGCCCGCGCCGCAGCCAGGCCATGCGCTGCGCCGAGGTGCCATGGGTGAAGCTGTCGGGCACGACGCGGCCCTGTGCCTCTTTCTGCAGCGTGTCGTCGCCGATCGCCTGCGCGGCGGTCATGCCTTCCTCCAGATCGCCCGGTTCCATCCGGTCGCGATTCTGCGCGGCCCAGACGCCCGCGAAACAGTCCGCCTGAAGCTCGAGCCTGACCGACAGTGCATTGCCCTCGGTGCGGCTGGCGCGGGCCATCTGTTGCTGGACCTGATCCGACGTGCCGAGCAGGTTCTGGATGTGGTGGCCGAATTCATGCGCGATCACATAATCCTGCGCGAAATCGCCCTTGGCGCCGAAGCGGGTGCCGAGCTCGTCGAAGAAGCTGGTGTCGAGATAGATGCCCTGGTCGGTCGGGCAATAGAAGGGTCCCATCGCGCTCTGCGCGGCGCCGCAGCCCGACTGGCCCTGGCCGCCGTAGAAGACCAGCTTGGGTTGGGCGAAGCGCTCGCCGCCCTTGCTGAACAGCGCCGCCCAGGTCTTGTCGGCCGAGCTGAACGCGTTGCAGGCGGCCTTGCTCGCGGCGTTGAGCGTGCAGCTCGATGCCGTGTCGCTCCCCGCGACCGGGCCGTTTCCGGCGCGTTCGGTCGGCGCGGATACCGAGCTGCCGCCGCCACCGCCAGTGAGCGAACCGAGCCCGCCGAACAGCGCGAACGCGATCAGCAGCACGACCACGCCGCCGCAGCCGAAGCGGCTGAACACCAAGGGCAACAGGCCGAACAGCATGCCGCCGCCACCGCCGCCGCCCAGCCCGAATCCGCCGCCCTGACCGCGCTGATCCTCCACATTGATGTTGGGATCGAAATCGTCGAGGCGCATTGCTGATATCCCGGGATCGTTGCCGATGCGGCATGAATGCGCGGGAGCCCCAGTTGTTGCAAGGACCGCGCATTTCGTCACCGCGCGGCGGTGAAGCGCTTTTCATCAAACTGCCCGTTGATCCGGCCGCGCGGGCGGCGCATGGGCGCAGGGATGGCCGATGCCGAACCCACCAGAACGCGCCGCCGCGTCGAGGCCCTGCCGCTGCCCGACTGCGTGGCCCTGGTGCTGCAGGGCGGCGGCGCGCTGGGCAGCTATCAGGCGGGCGTGATCGAGGGATTGCAGGCGCGCGGGATAGAGATCGACTGGGTCGCCGGCATCTCGATCGGTGCGGTCAACGCCGCGATCTTCGCCGGCAACCCGCCGGAAAAGCGCGTCGAGATGCTCACCGCCTTCTGGGACATGGTGACGTCCTCGCTGCCGAGCTTCCCGATCTATCCCGACGATCATGTGCGCGAATGGCTGCACGAATGGTCGGCCGGTTATGTCATGGCGGCGGGCGTGCCGGGCTTCTTTGCGCCGCGCATGGTGTCGCCCATCTTCGCCGCACCGGGCACGCCGGAGGCGCTGAGCTTCTATGATTCGGCGCCGCTGAAGGACACGCTGGAGTCGCTGGTCGACTGGGATCTGCTGAACAGCGGCGCGGTGCGCCTGTCGGTCGGCGCGGTCGATGTCGAGAGCGGCAATTTCAACTATTTCGACACGACCGATACGCGCATCGACGCCCGGCACATCATGGCGTCGGGCGCACTGCCGCCGGGGCTGCCGCCGATCGAGATCGACGGGCGGCTGTGGTGGGATGGCGGGCTCGTCTCGAACACGCCGCTGACTCATGTGCTCGATCATCAAACCGGGCCATTGCTCGCCTTTCAGGTCGACCTGTTCGCCGCCGCCGCCGAGCGGCCGAGGACGATCATGGACGTCGCCGCGCGTGAAAAGGAAATCCGCTTCTCCAGCCGGACGCGGCAGGTGTCGGACCAGGTGATCCGCATCCGCAAGGATCGCGAGATCGCGCGCAAGGTGCTCGCCAAGCTGCCCGAGTCACTGCGCGACGATCCCGATGTGCTGGCGCTTGCCGGCCGCTCGGCGGAGCATCCGGTCAGCCTCGTCCAGCTGATCTATCGCACCAATGCCTGGGAAGGCGGCTCGCGCGATTTCGAGTTTTCCGCGCGCACGATGCGCGAGCATTGGCATGCCGGGCAGGAGGCGGTGGCCGAGACGATGGTCAATGCGCGCCTCGTCGCCGCCAATATCGAGACGGGCAAGAGCGCGGCGTTCGACCTGACGGCGCGTCCGCCGACCATCTGAGACTTTCAACCACGGAGAACCCCCATGTTCCTCAAGGGCAAGAGCGCGATCATCACTGGTTCCACCTCGGGCATCGGCCTGGCCTATGCCAAGGTCCTGGCCGGCGAGGGCGCCAGCGTGATGATCAACGGCTTCGGCGATGCCGCCGCGATCGAGACCGAGCGTGCCGCGCTGGAAGCGACGAGCGGTGCCAGGGCGCTGTACGACGCGGCCGACATGACCGATCCGGCGGCGATCGCCGCGATGGTCAGGCGCTGCCATGACGAGCTGGGCGGGCCGGACATCATCATCAACAATGCCGGCATTCAGCATGTCGCGCCGATCGAGGATTTCCCGGCCGACAAGTTCGAGGCGATCATCAAGATCAACCTCACCTCGGCCTGGTACATGATGCAGGCGGCGGTGCCGTACATGAAGGCAGCGAAATGGGGGCGGATCATCTCGACCGCCTCCGCCCATTCGCTGGTCGCGAGCCCGAACAAGAGCGCTTATGTGATGGCGAAGTTCGGCATCGCGGGCCTGACCAAGACGATCGCGCTCGAGACGGCGACGCACGGCATCACCGTCAACTGCATCTCGCCCGGCTATGTCTGGACGCCGCTGGTCGAGAACCAGATTCCCGACACGATGAAGGCGCGCGGGCTGACCCGCGAGCAGGTGCTCAACGACGTGCTGCTTTCCGCCCAGCCGACGCGCGAATTCGTGACGCCGGAACAGGTTGCGGCGCTCGGCCTGTTCCTGTGCCGGGACGAGGCGAAGTCGATCACCGGCGCCAATCTGTCGGTCGATGGCGGCTGGACCGCGGCCTGACGGAACGGACCCCGTTCTCCCGGGTTGGCAAGTGGGGCAGGGCGTGGTTAGCTGCGCCCTCGCTGATGAAAGAACCGGTCGCTTGAAAAGATTTTCCCTCGGTCTGTGCGGCTGCGCGCTTCTTGCCGGATGTGGCGGCAAGGCGGAGAAGCCGGTCGAGGTCGCCGCGGCACCGCCGCCCCCGGTGGCGATCGTCCCGGTGACGACACCGCCGCCCGTACCGGTGACCGTGACCCTGAAGGTCGCGAGCATGGACTGGCACCAGGTGGCGACCGACAAGGATCGCGAGCGGCTGCGGACCTGGCGCAATGCCTGGGTTGCCGCGCTCGGCAAGATCCGCGCGGCGGGCCGGGCCGCCGACCTGACCGGGCAGGGCGCGCTGTTCGATCCCGATCGCGCGCTGACCAACGCCGCGCCGCCGCCGGGGCGCTATCGCTGCCGCGTGTTCAAGCTCGGTGCCAACGGCACGGCGATGCGCGACTTCACGGCCTATCCGCCTTATGAATGCCGCATCAATGACGAGGGCGAGGTGTCGAGCCTGTACAAGGTCGGCGGATCCCAGCGACCGATCGGCCTGCTCTTCTCCGACAGCGCCTCGCGCCAGATCTTCCTCGGTACGATGATGTTCGGCGACGAGAAGAAACCGATGGATTACGGCCGCGATGACGGCCGCGACATGGCCGGCTATATCGAACGCGTCGGCGACAAGCGCTGGCGGCTGGTGCTGCCCTGGCCCAGGTTCGAATCGATCGTCGACGTGGTCGAACTGGTGCCGGCGGAGTAAGGTCGCAGTCCGAATTCCCTGACGATCCACTGGTAGAGCTTTGGCGACTTTTCCCGAACCTCTGCCCGCGAGAAGGGTGGTCGTGCCAGCTTGCCGTACAGCACCGCACTTGCCGTCATCGCGAAGAACTCGGTCGGGTGGCTGAGCATATAGGCGCCCGGTGGGTAGAGCCCCGAAGCACGCGCCGCCGCATAGAAGCGCAGCACATCCCGGTTCTCATAGCCATCGCTCAGCCGCAGCAAATGATAGCGATGCAGCATCTCGTGCAGCAGCACCGGATTGTCGGGCGGCACCGCGCGCCGCTCGAAATGCACGCCGTCCGGCGCGATGCGCGACATGCTGCCGGGCATCGGGTCGACCGCGATGCGCTGCCCCGCAAAGAAGGCGATGATCGCCGGGTCGATCGGCAGGGCTTCGATCAACGCGATCTGCGCGGAAAGCGCCGCGGCGATCTCCGGCGTTTCGGGGGCGCCTTGCCAGTCGATCGGGAAATGCGGGTCGAGCGCCAGCGCCCGGGTAGAGGGCAGCACCATCATGCAGAAGCCAGCCGCCAGCAGATCGCGGCGGGCGACCTGCGTCAGCAACCGCCCACTGCCTCATCGGGATGGAGCGCGGTCGCGTCCTCCCGGCGCTCGGGGCGGATATAGATGGACGACAGCTGCGGCAGCGCCGCCTTGAGGTCGGTCTCGATCGCCTCGATCAGCAACTCCGCCTCGCCCATGCTGAGCGAATCGCGGAAATCGGCGCTGATCGCGACGAAGATCCGGTCGGGCGCGGTGTGCAACGTGCGGACGTGATTGACCCAGGTGATCTCCTTGCGCGCGTCGACGATCTTGCGCACCTGGGTGACGACGGCGGGATCGGCGCCTTCCCCGATCAGCAGGCCCTTCGCCTCGCGCGCCAGCAGCGCCGCCACGACGCCGAGCAATATGCCGATCGCGATCGAGGCGAGGCCGTCGATGCGGGGATCGCCCCAGGCATGGCTCGCCCAGACGCCGACGGCCGCGATCAGCAGCCCCGCGAGCGCCGCCGAATCCTCGAACAGCACGATGAAGCCGGCCGGGTCCTTCGAGGCGCGCACGGCCTGCCACCAGTTCGTGCCGCGCACCGATCCGGCGAATTCGCGCATGGCAAAGATCCAGGACGCGCCCTCCATCGCGAAGGCGACGGCGAGCACGACATAGTTGATGGTCGGATCGCGCAGCGGCTCGGGTTCGGCGATATGGACCCACCCTTCATAGATCGACACGCCCGCGCCGACCGCGAAGATCAGGATCGCGACGACGAAGCTCCAGAAATACAGCTCGCGCCCATAGCCGAAGGGATGGTCCACATCCGGCGGGCGCTGCCCGCGCTTCTGGCCATAAAGGAGGAGCACCTGATTGAGGCTGTCGACGACCGAGTGGAACCCCTCGGTCAGCATCGAGGAGGAGCCGGAAATCGCGGCCGCGACGAACTTCGCGACCGCGATGCCGAGATTGGCGGCGAGCGCCGCGTAGATGACGAGATTGGAGCCGTGCTTCGTCGCCGCCAACGTGAAACTCCTTTTGTGCAAGCTACCCTAAGCGCAGATGACAGGAGCGCACCAGCGATTGAAACGATCCGGATGCGTGTGTTATAACGCGCGTATGAACAAGCCGATCTCCGATAGCGACCTGCGCGCCAAAAAGCTCAAGCTCATCAAGGTCGGCAATTCGACCGGGGTGATCTTGCCGCGTGCCGTGCTGGATCGCCTGCGCGTGTCCCAAGGAGACGCGTTATTTCTGAACGAATCGCCTCAAGGATACAGCCTGTCGGCCCACGATCCTGACTTTGCTGAAGCGATGGGCGCGGCGGAGGAAATCATGCGTGAGGATCGCGACGTCCTGGCGGTGCTTGCTCGCTAGACGATGACGGATTTCCGATTTTTGAGTGCCGAGCTGGCCTTCGCCGTGCACGAGCGCCAACTTGCCGAACATGGCGGGCTGGATGGCGCCAAGGATTCGGGCTTGCTTGAATCCGCAGTGAGTCGGCCATTGAACAAGCACGCTTACGGAGAGAATGATCCCTGCGCGCTGGCGGCCGCTTACGCTTTCGGCATCGCTCGCAACCATCCATTCAATGACGGCAACAAGCGCACCGCTTGGGTGATGGCGCGCTTGTTTCTGCGCCTGAATGATGTGGCCATCGCCTTCGATAAGGCCGATGCCATCAGGATGGTACTGGCTCTTGCCTCAGGCGAACTCGAAGAGAGCGCCGTCGCCGACTGGTTCCGCGCCAGGCTGGTGCGCTAACGGAAATGGCCGCCGGCGTCTCCGCCGGCGGCCATCCTTTCCTCCCCAGGAAACTTTCAAGGCGCCGCTTTAAGCGGCTGCCAATGGTCGAATAATTCGCAACGGGCCGCCTAGAGGAGCCGCCTTGAAGTGCGCACTATCTCGCGGCATCGACGAAGTCAGGCGCGGCGGCGGCCTTTGTGGTGTCGCGTTGTCGCGCCCGCACGCAGGCTTCCTGAAATTCTGTAAACTATTGACTCCGGCCGCCCCGCTGGTGAAGGCGGCAGACGAAGGGACGTGCATATGGCGGACAGAAAACTCTTTGCCGGGCACGCCGTGCGGCGGTTGCGACGCCAGGCGGGCCTGACCCAGGCCGCGATGTCCGACGTACTGACGATATCGCCCAGCTATCTCAATCTGGTCGAACGCAACCAGCGGCCTTTGTCCGCGTCGCTCCTCGTCAAGCTGGCCGAGAGTTTCGATTTCGATCCGCGCGCCTTGGCGGCTGGGGAGCCGGGCGGCGGCGAGTCGGGTATCCGGCGGCGTCTGGCCGATCCGATGTTCGCTGATCTGGAGATCGATCGGAACGAGGTGGAGGAATGGCTGGCCGGCGCGCCCGGCGGGGCGGAAGCTTTTGCCCGCGCCTATGACCGGATCGGATCGGGCGCCGTGGCGGGCGAGGCGAGCGTCAGCGATCCGATCGCTGAAGTACGGCGCGAGATCGAGCGCTGGCGCGGACATTTCGCCGATCTGGACGCGGCGGCCGAGAAGCTGGCGGATGAGCTGCGTCTCGGCGCCGGCGACCTTTATGGCGCCATTGCCGAACGGTTGCGGGTCAAGCACCAGCTCACCATTCGCATCCTTCCCGTCGACGTCATGCCGGATCTGTTGCGCCGGCTCGATCTTCATGCCCGGCAATTGCAGTTGAGCGAGATGCTCGATCCCGCATCGCGTACCTTCGCCGCCGCCTTCCAGCTCGCCCAGATCGAGGCGCGCGGGGAAATCGATGCCCTTGCGAAAGGCGCGGTGTTCACTGACCGGGCAGCGGAGCGGCTCTATCGCCGCCATCTCGGCAGCTATTTCGCCGCTGCGGTCATGATGCCCTATGCGCGCTTCCTGCGGGCCTGCGAGTCGACGGGCTATGATCTGGAGCTGCTTCAGCGTCGTTTCGGCGCAGGATTCGAGCAGGTCGCGCACCGGTTGTCGACGTTGCAGCGCGTCGGTGCGCGGGGATTGCCCTTCTTCATGGTGCGGATCGACCGCGCGGGCCAGGCATCGAAGCGCTTCTCCGGCGCGAGCGGGTCGCCCCTGGCCGAAGCCGAGGGGCGCTGCCCGCTATGGCGCCTGCATCACGCTTTCGACCGCCCCGGCAGCCTCGCCGTGCAACTGGTCGAACTCGAAGGCGGGGCACGCTGGCTCACCATCGCGAGGACGGTCGCGCCGCAGGGGCGTCGTTACGGCGCGGTGCCGGCCGAGTTCGCCATCGGATTGGGTGTCGCGGCCGAATTCGCCGGCAGCCTGGCGGTGGCGCGGGGCATCGACCTGAAAGGCGAAGCGACCCCGATCGGCCTTGGCTGCCGCGCCTGCCTGCGCGAGCGTTGCCCCCAGCGATCGGCACCGCCCATCGGGCGCGCGTTGCTGATCAACGAGCGCGAGCGAGGCGTGTCGCCCTTTACCTTCGGCGGCGATTAAGAGTCGGCAATTTACAAATTTACTCACAAATCGGGCAAAGTGTGACAGCTTAACGCGGTTCTGCCTTCTGTCCGGGGTTTGATTATTGTCAATTTGTGTACTTGTCCTCGTATCACAACCGAGGGACGTACCGTGACCTACCAAAGCGACATCGCACAGATCGGCCAGCTCATCGGCGGCAAGAACGGCACCTGGGACGGGATCGATGCCGAGTCGGTGGCGCGCATGCGTCTCCAGAACCGCTTCCGCACCGGGCTCGACATTGCGCGCTACACCGCCGCGATCATGCGCAAGGACATGGCCGCCTATGACGCGGATCCGGCCAATTACACCCAGTCGCTGGGGTGCTGGCACGGCTTTATCGGCCAGCAGAAGATGATCGCCATCAAGAAGCATTTCGGTTCGACCGAGCGGCGCTATCTCTACCTCTCCGGCTGGATGATCGCGGCGCTGCGCTCCGAATTCGGGCCGCTGCCCGATCAGTCGATGCACGAGAAGACATCGGTCCCGGCGCTGATCGAGGAACTCTACACTTTCCTCCGTCAGGCCGATGCCCGCGAACTCGGCATGATGTTCCGCGAGATCGATGCCGCGCGCGAGGCCGGCGACCAGCTCAAGGAAAAGCAGCTGCTCGCTGCGGTCGAGAACCACCAGACTCACGTCGTGCCGATCATCGCCGATATCGATGCCGGTTTCGGCAATGCCGAAGCGACCTATCTGCTCGCGCGCAAGATGATCGAGGCGGGCGCGTGCGCGCTGCAGATCGAGAATCAGGTCTCCGACGAGAAGCAGTGCGGCCATCAGGACGGCAAGGTCACCGTGCCGCACGAGGACTTCCTCGCCAAGGTCCGCGCCTGCCGCTACGCCTTTCTGGAGCTGGGCGTGGAGGACGGCATCATCGTCACCCGCACGGATTCGCTCGGTGCTGGCCTCACCAAGCAGATCGCCTTCAGCAAGGAACCCGGCGATCTCGGCGACCAGTATAACGCCTTCCTAGATTGCGAGGAGATCACGCCCGAGAACGCGCGCAGCGGCGATGTCGTGATCAATCGTGACGGCAAGCTGATGCGGCCGAAGCGGCTGGCGTCGAACCTCTACCAGTTCCGCGCCGGCTCGGGCGAGGATCGCTGCGTGCTCGACAGCATCACCTCGCTGCAGAACGGCGCCGACCTGTTGTGGATCGAGACCGAGAAACCGCATATCGAGCAGATCGCCGGCATGGTCGACCGCATCCGCGAGGTCATCCCGAACGCGAAGCTGGTCTACAACAACTCGCCCTCGTTCAACTGGACCTTGAACTTCCGCCAGCAGGTGTTCGACGCCTGGGCCGCGGAGGGCAGGGACGTCTCGGCCTATGACCGGGCACGCCTGATGAGCGTCGATTATGACGGCACCGATCTGGGCGACGAGGCCGATGAGCGCATCCGCACCTTCCAGGCGGACAGCGCGCGCCGGGCGGGCATCTTCCACCACCTGATCACCCTGCCGACCTATCACACCGCCGCGCTGTCGACCGACAATCTCGCCAGGGAATATTTCGGCGAGGCCGGCATGCTCGGTTATGTCCTCGGCGTGCAGCGCCAGGAGATCCGCCAGGGCATTGCCTGCGTGAAGCACCAGAACATGTCGGGCTCCGACATCGGCGACGATCACAAGGAATATTTCGCCGGAGAGGCCGCGCTGAAGGCCGGTGGCGCGCACAACACGATGAACCAGTTCGCCGCGTAAAGCGGACGGGTTTACGGGAGCGGTCCGGACGAGAGTCCGGGCCGCGGTCCTTTACCGCCGTCATGCCGGACTTGTTCCGGCATCCACTGATCCGCACATCCGCCGATGTTTTGATTCGCGGATCAGTGGACCCCGGACCAAGTCCGGGGTGACGAAGAGGAAGGGTGCGGCCCTAAATCTTCAGCAACAGGATCGGCACGATCACGCCCGCTACCAGCATGATCGTCGACACCCGTCGCGTCGCGCGGTTGTTCAGCGCGATGACGATGCCCAGCACTGCCGACAGGATCAGCCCGACCGACATCAGCACCGCGAAGATCTTGAATGGCAGCGCGGATGGCTTGGGTTTTTGCGGTGCCTTGGGAGCAGGCTTCGCCGCCGGCTTGGAATGCTCGTCGGCACCCTCCGCTTTCGCCTGAGGCAGGCGGTCGTCCTTGTGGACGCTGGCCAGCCAGACGATCCAGGTCGGCGGCGTGCCGCCCCATCCCTTTTCCTCCTGCAGTCGGAAGGTCTGCAACGCGCCGCTGAGCGAGAAGAAGATGATCGCCGGCGCCAGGAACATCCCGATATAGAGATGATAGCGGCGCAGGGATTGCTGGGTCTTGGCTTTCATGAGAATCGCCCTAGCAGGCGGCAAGCCTGGGGCAAGTGCGTAGATTCACTGATAGTCGCGCGCGCCGCTTGCGGAACTCTCCACGATGATTTTCGCCTGAAGCTGCGCGAGCCAGCGACCGCGCAACTGTCCGGGCCGCAGCGGATAGCGTGCGTCGAGCACGTCCGCGGCGACGATTCGGTCGAGCCGGAAACTGCGGAAATCCTCGCGCAGTTCGCACCACGCGATCAGCGCCCGCGCGCTGTCGTGATAGCCGATCAGCGCGGGCCAGACGATGCGCTCGGTCGGCGCCCCGTCCTGCGCGCGGTAGGCGAGGGCGATCTTGCGCCCCGCGCGGATCGCCCGGCGCAGCATCGTGGCGTCGACCGCGTCCTCGGGCATCTTCCACGCTGGCGGAGTCCGCGCGGCGGGGTCGTCGACCAGCGCGCGCATCTCGGCCGGCACCACCGCGGCGATCTTGGCGATCAGGTTGCGCGCGGCATTGGCCAGCGCCGCATCGCCATGCCCGGCCACCCATTGCGCGCCGAGCACCGCCGCCTCGACTTCTTCCGGATTGAGCATCAGTGGCGGCAGGTCGAAGCCGCTTTCCAGGACATAGCCGATCCCGGCCTCGCCCCGGATTGGCACGCGCTGCGCCATCAGCGCGGCGATATCCCGATAAACTGACCGTTTCGACGTCTCGAGTTCGATCGCGATCGCATCGGCGGTGATCGGCCGGCGCTCGCGGCGCAGGATCTGGACGATCTCGAACAGGCGGTCGGCGCGGCGCATGATGGGGTCCTAGTGCCAAGCTGCTGCCACCATGCTGGCAGCAGGGTGGCAGTATGTCGACTCCCGCAACCAAGGGAGACCATCATGCTCAAGACCTATCATGGCAGCTGCCACTGCGGCGCGGTCGCGTTCGAAGCCGATCTCGATCTCGAGGCCGGCACCGGCCGCTGCAATTGCTCGATCTGCACCAAGCGCCGCGCCTGGGGCATCAACATCAAACCCGATGCCTTCCGCCTGCTGCAGGGCAGGGACGCGCTGTCCGACTATCAGTTCGGTACGCTGTCCGGCCACCACCGCTTCTGCAGGACCTGCGGCTGCGCGCCGTTCGGCGACGGCTATGTCGAGGCGATTGGCGGCGATTTCGTCAGCATCGCCATCAACTGCCTCGACGATGCGACGCCGCAGGAACTGGCCGAGGCCCCGGTCAACTATGCCAATGGCCGCGACAATCTCTGGTGGGAAAAGCCGGCGGTTACGTCCTATTTGTAGGGGAAACGACGCGTCCTTTCCCGCCGTCACCCTGAACTTGTTTCAGGGTCCATGCGCGACCAGCGGTTCCGTGAGCGACGCTCTTGGTTCAGGTGGCCGCGCATGGATGCTGAAGCAAGTTTAGCATGACGGGTTTGCGGGAGAGGCATCAGGCTGTTTTGCGGGCAAGTCCATCAAGGCTGAGCCGGCTCCGCCGGCCGTCACAGCTTGACGAATGCCAGTGAATTATTGGCATTCATCGGAATGACGAGCTGATTGGCCCCCGTATCGAGGCACATCGACGCCGCGCTCGGGATGCCCGTCGCGATCAGTTGCGCCGGCTGGCCCGGGCGGATGCGCGAGACGCCGCCATTCACCACGCTGCTCACATATTTGGTGCCGTCGGGCATGATGACCAGCCCGTCATTGCCCGGCTGCGCCGCCTTCTCGGTCCTGATCAGCGTCGCGGCGGGCGAGAAGGTCAGCACTGAATCGTCGCCGATGTTCACCACGACGATATTGCCGTCCTTGTCGATCGCGACGCCGTTCGGGCGCGACAATGGGGCGCCCTCGATGAAGATGGAGGTCTTGCCGTCGGGCGTGATCCTGTAGATCCGCCACGGCGTCTGCGCATCGGCGCTGCCGGTCTGCGACCCGTAGATGGTGCCGTCCTTCGCGACCGCGATATCGTTGAGCCAGGCGACATCCGGGCTGGCGATCTCCCCCGCCGGCGCGCCGGTCTTCAGGTCGAACATGCGGACGACGGAGACGCGCTTCGCCCCGTCCGCCGTGTCGCCGTCGCTGTCGGCGAGGTAGAGCTTGCCGTCATGCACGACACTGCCAAATGGCTGGTTGAGCACCAGCCCGTTGCGGGTCGCGCCGATCCAGCGCGAGGTGTGGACCGATCCGTCATGGTTGATCAGCGAGACGAAGCCGTCGTTCGGCGCCTCTTTCTGCGTGCCGCCGCGATTGACGGCCATGATCAGGTTGCGCGCCGGGTCGTAGCTGCAGCTCTCCGCGCTGACGATCGCGCCATAGACCTTCACGTTGGACGACATGGGATTGAACTTGCCCTCGGCCGTCACGCCGAGCGGCGAGCCGGCGACAAAGGGCTGCGGTGCGGCTGGAGCGGCGGCCTGTTGCGCCAGGGCCGATGCCCCGCCGAGCAACAGGCTCGCGAGTGCGGCTGCGAACACAGTCTTCATATCCTCGTCCTCCCCCTAGGCTATGTGAAGTCAGGCGCCGGCGTTGGTCAGCCGATCGAGTTGCCCCTCGGTCAGGCTCAGGTCCATCGACCCGGCAAGCTCGTCCATTTGCGCGACGCTGGTCGCGCTCGCGATCGGCGCGGTGACGCCGGGCTGCGCCGCCAGCCAGGCCAGCGCGATCTGCGCTAGCGTCGCGCCGGTCTCGGCGGCGACAGCGTCCATCGCGGCCAGCACGGCCTTGCCCCTGCCTTCGAGCAGGTCAGTCATCCGACCCCCGCGCACGCTCTTGCCCAGGTCATCGGCCGAGCGGTACTTGCCCGTCAGGAAGCCCGAGGCGAGCCCGTAATAGGGCACCACGCCGATATCGTGGACGACGCAATAATCCTGCAATTCGCCCTCGAACTTGTGACGGCTCACCAGATTATATTCGGGCTGCAGCACCTGGTAATGCGGCAGGCCGTGCGCTTTGGCTGCGTCGTTCGCCGATTTGAGCCGCCCGGCATGGAAATTGGACGCGCCCAGCGCGCGAATCTTGCCCGCGTCGATCAGCTTGGCGAAGGCAGCGAGCGCATCTTCCTGCGCGACCGCGTCGTCGTCCTGATGCGCGAAATAGAGATCGATCTGCTCGACGCCCAGCCGTTTGAGCGATGCCTCGGCAGCGGCGGCGATGCGCGCGGGCGCCAGCTTCTCGCCACCCTCGCCGGGCAGCATGCCGACCTTGGTCGCGATCAGCACCTTGTCGCGCTTGCCGCCGCTGCGCAGCCATTCGCCGATCACGCTCTCGGATTCGCCGCCCTGATGGCCGGGCGCCCAGGCCGAATAGACATCCGCGGTGTCGATCATCGTGCCGCCTGCGGCGACGAACGCATCGAGGATGGCGAAGCTGGCGGCCTTGTCCGCGGTCCAGCCGAAGACGTTCCCGCCGAGTACCAGCGGGGCGATGTGCAGGTCGGTCGCGCCCAGGCGGCGTAGGGTCGTCATGGCGGCTATTCCCTTTCGATCTCGTTCGCCGAAACGGCGTTCATATCGACGCTGTTGGCGTCGAGCATTGCGGCGGCGTCGTTCAGCGCCCGTGCCTCGGCCGGCGTCGTGGCACCGGGGGTATCGTTGCCGCCGCTGCAGGAGGCGAGCAGCAATGCGCCGGCCAGCATGCCGGACCTGAACCAGGCCATCCGTGTCTCCGTTCTTGCCGAGCTTGTCGGAGGACGGCCCGGCGAGGCAATATCAAACTTGTCCGGGCACTATGTCGAAACAGTCGCCGCGGCCGCCGGGAGATCAGTCCTCGATCACGTTGCCGGCTGCCTTCATCGCATTGCCGGTCCTGTCGAGCGCCGAATCCGTCGCGTTGCCGATCGCCGCGCCGCTATTGTCGATCGAGGCCTCGGCGGCGCCCAGCGCTCGATCGGTCGCCGCGCTCGTGTCGGCGGCGGCCTCGCTCATCGTCGCATTCGCGTCGGCGGCGATCGTGTCGGCGGCCTGGGCGGTTTCGTTCTGCGCCTTGGGGCTGCAGGCGGCGAGGCCCAGCGCGGCGGTCATTGCAAGCGGCAGGATCAGGGTTTTCGTCATCTGTCGGCTCCTCTTGTGGGATGCATATCGGCGTCGACGCATCACGGCGACGCTATCGAACGGGCTGGACGCGCGCAATCGGCTTCAGTTCCCTGGCTTGGGTCGTTGACCTCATATAAAGATATCTTTATATCTAATTCGACCATGACCCTCGCTCTCGACATATTCCGCGCGCTCGCAGACGGCACCCGCCTGCGTATCCTTGCGCTGCTGCGGTCGATGGAGCTGTCGGTCGGCGAGCTGGCGCAGGTGCTCGGTCAAAGCCAGCCGCGTGTTAGCCGCCATGTGAAGATCCTGTGCGACGCCGGCCTTGCGGAACGCCGCAAGGAAGGCAGCTGGGTGTTCGTGGCGCTCGGTTCGGCGTCGAAGGTCGATCCGGTGCTCGCCTCGCTCGACCAATGGGGCAAGCTTGAGCCCGATCATTGGGCGGTGGCGGATGCCGCGCGGCTGGCGGCGGTGCGGGCCGACCGCGCTTCCTCGGCGGCGGGCTGGTTCGAGGCCAATGCGGGGCAATGGGATGCGATCCGTTCGCTCCACATCGCCGAGAGCGAGGTCGAGGCGGCCATGTCCGCCGTGCTCGGCGATACGCCGATCGGCCAGCTCATCGATATCGGCACTGGCACCGGCCGGATGCTGGAATTGTTTGCCGGGCGGGCGAAGCAGGCGCTCGGCATCGATCGCAGTTCGGAAATGCTGCGCCTTGCGCGGGCCAAGCTGTCCGAACGCGGATTTGCCAATACCGAGTTGCGCCAGGCGGATCTCTACGCGCTGCCGCTCGGCGACGGTGAGGCGGATGCGGCGATTCTCCACCACGTCCTCCATTTCGCACAGCAGCCCGGCGCCGCGATCGCCGAGGCGGCGCGTGTCCTGTCCGACGGCGGACGGTTGCTGATCGCCGATTTCGCGCCGCACGACCGCGAGGAACTCCGCACGCGCGACGCGCATACCCGGCTCGGCTTTTCCGACGATCAGATCGCCGCCTGGTTCGAGGCCGCCGGGCTGGTTCCGGCCCGCACCGAGACGCTTGAGGGCGGCGAACTGACGGTGAAGCTCTGGCTGGCGCGCAAGGCGACCGCGCAAACACAAATACCGGTACGAGAGGTTAAGGCAGCATGACGACCCGGAATCCGCAAAGCGAAGCGCGTCGCGCCCAGGCCTCGCCGCTGTTCGCTGATCTGGCGGGCGACGCGCAGGTGTCGTTCGAATTCTTTCCGCCAAAGACGCCCAGGATGGAAGAGAGCCTGTGGGAGGCCGTGAAGACGCTGGAGCCGCTAGGCCCGCGTTTCGTCTCGGTCACCTATGGCGCCGGCGGATCGACCCGCGAGCGCACCCACGCCACGGTCGCGCGAATCCAGCGCGAGACGTCGCTGGCCGCCGCCGCGCATCTCACCTGTGTCGAGGCGAGCAAGGCCGAGATCGACCAGGTCGCGGAGGAATATTGGGCGGCGGGCGTGCGGCACATCGTCGCGCTGCGCGGCGATCCCCCCGTCGCCGGCGCGAAGTTCGTGGCGCATCCCGACGGGTACGAGAATGCGGCGGCGCTCGTCGCCGGCCTGAAGAAGCTCCATCCGTTCGAGATCTCGGTCGCTGCCTATCCCGAATGTCACCCGGATTCGCCTGACGCCAAGGCTGACATCGACAATCTCAAGCGCAAGCTGGATGCCGGCGCGAACCGGGCGATCACCCAGTTCTTCTTTTCGCCCGAGGCTTTTTTCCGCTTCCGCGACCGCGTCGCGGCGGCGGGCATCACGGCGGAGATCGTGCCCGGCATCCTGCCCGTCTCCAACGTCGCGCAAACCCGCAAGTTCGCGGCGATGTGCGGCGCGGAGATTCCCGACTGGATGGGCCGGCTGTTCGAGGGGCTCGACGATCATCCCGCGGCACGCCAGCTCGTCGCGGCGACGATCGCGGCGGAAATGTGCCGTCGCCTTTATGCCGGCGACGTGCGCAGCTTCCATTTCTACACGCTCAACCGCGCCGAGCTGAGCTTCGCGATCTGCCACATGCTCGGCCTGCGCGCGACGGATGGGGTCAAGGTAGAGGCGGCATAAACTACCCGTCATGCCGGACTTGTTCCGGCATCCGCCGTTCCGCAGCATCTGCGATCGGTGAGTGTGCGGGACGGTGGACCCCGGAACAAGTCCGGGGTGACGAAGGAAGAGACGATGACGACTGCACGCGAAAGATTGCTGGCCGAAGCCGCCAGGCGCATCCTGATCACCGACGGCGCCTTCGGCACCGAGATCCAGAACTGGAAGCTGAACGAGGCGGATTATGCCGGCGCGCTCGGCCTGGCGAAGGACCAGAAGGGCAATAACGACATCCTCGCGCTGACCAAGCCCGAGGTGCCGGAGACGATCACCCGCGAATATCTCGATGCGGGATCGGACATCGTCTCGACCAACACCTTCAGCGCCAACGTGATCAGCCAGGCGGACTATGCCGCGGAGAGCCTGGTCAAGGAGATCAACATCGCCTCGGCGCAGATCGCCCGGCGGCTGGCGGACGAATATGAAGCGAAGGATGGCCGTCCGCGCTTCGTCGCCGGCGCGATCGGGCCGACGAACAAGACCTTGTCGCTGTCGCCGGACGTCAACGATCCGGGTTTCCGCGAGATCGACTTCGATTACCTGAAGTCGGTGTACCGCGAACAGATCGATGCGCTGCTCGACGGCGGGGTGGACTTCATCCTGATCGAGACGGTGTTCGATACGCTCAATGCCAAGGCCGGCGTCATGGCGGCGCTGGAGGCGGCGGACGATCTGGGCCGCGACGTGCCGATCATGCTCTCGATGACCTTGACCGATCTGTCGGGCCGCAACCTTTCCGGCCACACGGTCGAGGCATTCTGGCACGCGGTGCGCCATGCCAAACCGATCACCATCGGGCTCAACTGTTCATTCGGGGCGGAACAGCTTCGCCCGCATGTGCGCACCCTGAGCGACATCGCCGACACGCTGATCATGGTCTATCCGAACGCCGGCCTGCCCAACGAGCTCGGCGAATATGACGAGCAGCCGGTCACCACCGCAGGGCTGGTGCGCGAATGGGCCGCGGCCGGCCAGGTCAACATCCTGGGCGGCTGTTGCGGGTCGACCCCGGCGCATATTGCCGCGATCGCCAAGGCAGTGGCCGAACTCGATCCGCGCACGCCGGTCGTGCCGCCGGTAAAGACGCGGCTCGCCGGGCTGGAGCCGATGACGATGGCAGCTTAACCCCCCTCCCGCTTGCGGGAGGGGCTGGGGGAGGGCCTGTCCTCTTCCGCGCCGACCGTAACTTACAAGCCCTCCCCCGACCCCTCCCGCAAGCGGGAGGGGGGAAAGTCGAGAATGACCACTCCCTCCACTGCCCAGTTCGTCAATATCGGCGAGCGCACCAACGTCACCGGATCGGCGCGCTTCAAGAAACTGATCATGGCGGGCGACTATCCCGCCGCGGTCGAGGTCGCGCTGCAGCAGGTCGAATCGGGCGCGCAGGTGCTCGACGTCAACATGGACGAGGGCCTGCTCGATGCCGAAGTGGCGATGACCACCTTCCTCAAGCTGATCGCCGCCGAGCCCGATATCGCGCGCATCCCCTTCATGATCGACAGCTCGAAATGGTCGGTGATCGAGGCCGGGCTGAAATGCGTCTCGGGCAAGCCGATCGTCAACTCGATCAGCATGAAAGAGGGCGAGGCTCAGTTCCTGTCTCAGGCCAAGAAGGTGATGCAGTACGGCGCCGCCGTCGTCGTCATGGCCTTTGACGAGGTTGGTCAGGCGGATACGAAGGCGCGTAAGGTCGAGATCTGCGAGCGCGCCTATAACCTGCTGATGGGAATCGGCTTCCCGCCCGAGGACATCATCTTCGATCCCAACATCTTCGCGGTCGCGACCGGGATCGAGGAGCATAATAATTACGGCAACGACTTCATCGAGGCGTGCCGGGAAATCAAGGCGAAGCTGCCGCATTGCCACATCTCCGGCGGCCTTTCGAATCTCAGCTTCTCGTTCCGCGGCAATGAGCCGGTGCGCCGCGCGATGCACTCGGTGTTCCTCTATTATGCGATTCCCGCCGGGCTCGACATGGCGATCGTCAATGCCGGCCAGCTCGMYGTSTACGACACGATCGAKCCSGAGCTGCGCSAGGCCTGYGAGGATGTCGTSCTCAACAAGGACGATGGCGCGACCGAGCGGCTGATCGCCCTGGCCGAACGCTACAAGGGCACGGACGAAGTCGCCGAGAAGCAGATGGCGGAATGGCGCGGATGGCCGGTCGCCAAGCGGCTCGAACATGCGCTGGTCAAGGGCATCGACGCGGACGTCGTCGCCGATACCGAGGAAGCGCGGCTGCTCTATGCCCGGCCGATCGAAGTGATCGAAGGCCCGCTGATGGACGGCATGAACGTCGTCGGCGACCTGTTCGGCTCGGGCAAGATGTTCCTGCCCCAGGTGGTGAAATCGGCGCGGGTGATGAAGAAGGCGGTCGCCCATCTGCTGCCCTTCATCGAGGCGGCGAAGGAGCCCGGCGCGCGCGGCAAGGGCAAGATCATCATGGCGACCGTGAAGGGCGACGTGCATGATATCGGCAAGAACATCGTCGGCGTCGTGCTTCAGTGCAATGGCTTCGACGTGGTCGACATGGGCGTCATGGTGCCCTGGTCCGCCATTCTCGCCGCCGCCAATGAGAATGACGCCGACATGATCGGCCTGTCCGGCCTGATCACCCCGTCGCTCGACGAGATGGTCACCGTGGCCGAGGAGATGAAGCGCGCCGGCATGAAGATGCCGCTGCTGATCGGTGGCGCCACCACCTCGAAGGTTCATACCGCTTTGCGCATCGCGCCGGCCTATGACGGCCCGGTCGTGCACGTGCTCGATGCCAGCCGCGCGGTCGGCGTCGCCTCGACCCTGGTCAGCGACACGCAGAAGGACGCCTTCGTCCTCAAGACCGCCGACGAATATGAGGCAGTGCGCGTCGCCCGCGCCGGCCGCAGCCAGAGCGAGCTCGTCCCGCTGCAGGTCGCCCGCGACAATGCGTTCGAGGCGGACATGAACCTCAAGCCGCCGACGCCGAAACAGCCGGGCGTGCATATCTTCCGCGACTGGGACCTGGCCGAGCTGCGCGAGATCATCGACTGGACGCCCTTCTTCCGCGCCTGGGAACTGGCCGGCAATTACCCGGCGATCCTGGACGACAAGGTCGTCGGCGAGAGCGCGCGCAGCCTGTTCGCCGACGCAAATGCGATGCTCGACAGGATCATCGCCGAGAAATGGCTGGTCGCGCGCGGCGTCGCGGGGCTTTGGCCGTGCCGCCGCGAGGGCGACGACGTCATCATCCATCTCGATGACGAGAGCCATGTGACATTGCCCTTCCTGCGCCAGCAGATCGCCAAGCGCGAGGGCAGGGCGAATATGTGCCTGGCCGATTTCATCAGCCATGACGGCGACTGGATCGGCGGCTTCGCGGTCAGCATCCACGGCATCGAGCCGCACCTTGCCCGCTTCAAGGCAGCGATCGACGATTATTCGGACATTCTGCTGAAGGCGCTGGCCGACCGCTTCGCCGAGGCATTGGCCGAGGCGCTGCACCGCCATGTCCGCACCACGCTGTGGGGCTATGCGCCGGACGAGCAGCTCACCAACGAAGCGCTGATCAGGGAGCAGTATCGCGGCATTCGCCCGGCACCGGGCTATCCCGCCTGCCCCGACCACAGCCTGAAGCCGACTCTGTTCAAGCTGCTCGACGCGCATCACGCGACCGGCATTTCGCTGACCGAAAGCTTCGCGATGCTGCCGACCGCGGCGGTCTCGGGCTTCTATTTTGGTCATCCCGAGGCCGAATATTTCGGCGTGGCCCGCGTCGGTCGCGACCAGCTGGAGGAATATGCCGAACGGCGCGGGATAGATCTGCCGACGGCGGAGCGCTGGCTGCGGCCCAACCTGGACTAATTAGGTCCATACTGGCCCTGACTCCACCTTTTCGCGATCGCCCATCGGTACGATAATGGGATCGAGGGGACAGGCACATGCTGGATCGCGAAACAATCCTTGGCACCGTCGATCGCGCTTATGCGGCGCGCCAATCCGGCGACAAGGAAGCGCTGCGCGCCTTTTTCGCACCCGGCGCGGCGTTTCGGATAGTCGGGCAAGGCCGGCTGATTGCGGGTTTCCCCGTCGGCCCGGCGGATGCCCTGGAAACCGTCGACGAACTGATCGACCTGTTCCGGTTCCACCGCATGGACCGGCTCCAGGTGATGATCGATGGTGACGCCGTGATGATCCGATGGGCTGTGGAGACATCGTGCGCGGGTGGCCCGTGCGTCGAGACCGAGCTTTGCGACATCTGGACTTTGGGCGATGACGGCAAGGTCACCTCGATCGTCGAGTTCGCCGACACCGCGCTGATCGCCGACATGCTGGCAGCACGATCCGAGACCTTGGCCTGACCCCTTCCGCCGAAGATCGGAACGGGGCCCCCACGCGCTATGTCGGCAGGGGCAGCGCTTCGCCTACCCGATCCTCGTCGTCTGCCACGCCCGCCAGTGCCTGCAACGCCGCGACATGCCCGTGAAATGCCGTACGTCCGGGCCGGGTCAGCGATGCCCAGGTCCGCTGCCGCCCGTCCATCGCCGCCTTGCGCAGCCGGACATAGCCGGCCTCGGACAAGGCGGAGAGGTGCTTGGATAGCACCGAATCGCTGACATCGGCGGTTTCGCGCAGCATCGCGAACTCGGCATCCTGCACCGCCGCCAGCACCGCCATGATCTGCAGCCGCGCCGGCGGGTGGATGACCGGATCGAAGGCCAGCCGAGGCACGCTCACGCGGCCAGGCCCAGCTCGCGGCGGAAGGCACGTTGCCACAGGGTGCTGGCATGATAGGCCAGACCGGCGGTCAGCACCCCGATCGGGATCGGCGCCCAGTATATGCCGCGATCACGGGCCAGCCAGAAGCTCGCGAGATAGAGAACCAGGAACACGCCCAGCATCGTGAAGGTAATCGGCCGCGTCTTTCCCGCCCGGTAGCCATTGATGAACATGCCTGTCCGCCGGCGATCCCAGCGCACGATCAGCGCAATGCAGACCAGCAGCGCCGCTTCCGCCATCAGCGCGTAGACTGTCGGCAGGGCAGGGGTGGCAGCCAGGCACCCCATGACGGCGCCAAAGGCGAGATGACGCGCGGGCGGGCAATCGGCCGCAACGGCCAGGCGAGCCTGTGAGGCGCGCATCGCGGCCAGCGCCTCGGCTGCATCGGTTGACGAAGTGGACATACGAATCTCCCTTTCCAATATGGAAAGTGATGCCCGTCACTTTCCAGGTCGTCAAGTGATAATTTTCCATATTGGAAAGTGACGGGCGGTCGTCGTCGCGACGGCCCGACACCGGAGGGCGGATGGCAAGCCTGTCATGGCCTCCCGACGCCCGACCCTGTACACCCTGTCCATGCCCTATCTCTTCCTCGCCATCGCGATCGCCTCGGAGGTCTGCGCCACTTCCTTCATGAAGCTGTCCGAGGGGTTCACCCGGCCGGTGCCGTCGCTCGTCACCGTGATCGGCTATGCGATCGCCTTTTATTTCCTGTCGCTGACCTTGAAGACCATACCGACCGGCATCGCCTACGCGATCTGGTCGGGCGTCGGCATCGTCCTGATCGCGGCGATCGCCTGGATCTTCCAGGGGCGGAAGCTCGATTTCGCCGCGATCGCCGGCATGGCGCTGATCATCGCCGGCGTCGTCGTGATGAACGTCTTCTCGAAGGCGGCGACACACTAGCGCCGCGAACAGGAAGTTCGTTCCATGACAAAACCTGCCGTCATGCTGAACTTGTTTCAGCATCCAATATGGAACAACCAATGCCGCCGCTTATGGAGCGTTGGATGCTGAAACGAGTTCAGCATGTCGGAATTCAAAAATGTATCAAACGAACTTCTGATTCAGAACAATAGTGCCGATCGCGTTCGAGTTTTACCTTCCAGTTCGATCAATGAGTCCACGCGAAGGCGCGAAGACGCAAAGAGGATTTGGAGAATCGGACCCCGAAGGTTGCATGTTGCCCGGGAGCCGGCGGCAAACCGCTGGAATACCTCCTTCGCGTCTTCGCGTGAATCCAATGGAAGGCCGCACGAGTCAGAAGTCGAGCGCCGGTCGATTCAAAATCGACTCCATTTGCCGCAGCATGATCCGGCATGCGCATCACCGTCGGATCCTGATCAAACACCGCGATTTCCCAGTTCGGGCAGGGATTTTCCCTGTTATCGGACAGTGGAATCCAGCAAGGCATTGAATATATTAAACAATGATGCTTCTCGCTGACGCGAAATAAAAAATTCCCTGTTATTTTCCCTGTTAATCCGAGGAACAGGGAATTTTCCGCTACCCGGCCGGGCCGGACGCGCCGGTGGCGTCGTCAGCGCCACACCGGGTTGGCCGTCAGGTCCGCCGGATACATGGTCAGATATTGCGCCATGCGCGGCCGGTCGGTGCGGTTCGGGCTCGCGCCATGCGGCAGATCCTGTCGCCAGATGATCAGGTCTCCCGCGCCCGCCGCGATCGGCACGGCGCCCGCACTCAGATCGACGGCGCGCGGATCGCCGTCGCCGATACTGTCGAGCCAGGCCTCGATACCGTGATGAAAGCCAGGCACGACCTGAAGGGCGCCCTGCTCGGCGGTCGTATCGGTCAGGTACAAGATGCCCTGCGTCGCGAACGGGATGGGTAGTGCGAGGCTCACATCGAAATGCAGATGCGGCCCCGGAAAACTATAGTCGTGCCGCTCGGGCGGGTTGAAGCTCAACCGGTCAGTGAGCGCCCAGAGATCGGCCGTGCCCCAGAGCTGGGCGAATGCCTTGTGCACGCGCGGCGATTGCCGGGCCGCGTCCATCGCCGGATCCTGGAAATGCTGGACCATGATGCCGTTGGGCCGGCGCTTGTACCAGCTGTCGCGATCGTCGGGCGTGGCGTTGACCTGCCGCCAGAGCAGCGCCTCGGCCGCCTTGGCCTGCTCCCTGGTGATCGCCTGGCGCAGGATGACGAAACCGTCCCGGTCCCACTGCGCCAGATCCCGGGCATCGAGAACCGGCGGCGCGGCGTCGATCGCCCGCAGGTGTTGCGCGATTTCCTCGGGCGGCGGAGCACCGTCCAGCCACGCATGATAGCGCGCGACCTTGAGTGGATCGGGTATGCCGGCGGTTGCTTCGACCCAGGCCTGGAATCCAGCAAAGTCCGGTCTTTCCGACCCGAGATATTGCAGCGTCTGCTCCAGCCCGAGGCCCAGCACGTCGAGCAGGGGCCGCAAGCGGGCCTCCCGGGACGGCTCGGCGTGCGATCGCAGGCTGTGCCGCGCCCAGAATTCCTCGACCCCCCGGATAGGGGACAGCAAATCCGGAACGGGGGCGAGCGCGGCGGAGGAGGCGGTCATGTCGGCGCCAACATCGAACAGCCTCATCCCCCCGTCAATGACCTGCGACCGTCAGGGACAGGTCGAACCAGGCCCCGCATCGAGATCGAGGCAGCGCCCGTCCGGCTGCGGCGCGGAGACCGGCAGGCCGATCAGGCCGGCAAGCGTCGGCATGATGTCGACCGTCTCGACCGACAGCGGCTGCTCGAACCCGGTTATGCCCTTGCGCCAGAACAGGATCGGCACGCGCCGGTCATAATCCCAGAAGCTGCCATGAGTGGCGACGCTGCTCTTGGTCGGGTCGGCGATCGGCGTGACGCGCGGCTTCATCGCCACCACGATGTCGCCCGATCGCGGCGCATAATAGGAGGCACGGGCGCGCTGGAGCAACGTCCAGGTCTCGGGCGGGCCGCTCGGCGTCGGCGTCGCGGCGATCTGGTCGCGGCTGAAGGCGGCATAGACCTGCGGATGGGCGCGGATCCGGAGCAAAGCTTCCTTCAGCACCGCGGCACGCTGCGCTTTGGTCAGCTTCGGGTCGATCCAGATATCGCCCGATCCGGCATCGCCGTAGAGCAGCGAGCCGGTCACCTTGAGCTTCAGCCTGGCGATGATCTCCTTGCCGATCGCGGCCGGGGTGAAGGCGGGGTCGATCCGCGCGGCTTCGGGCGCGGCATGTTCGCGGTTGCGCTCGGGCAGGTCGTGGCCGCCATGGTCGGCAGTCAGGACCACGGCATAATCGACCCCGGTCCTGTCGAGTATGTCGAAGAAGGAGCCGAGCGACCGGTCGAGATTGGCGAGCTGGACGCACATCTCATTGCCCTCGGTGCCATAGCCATGGCCGACATAGTCGGTCGCCGAGGCACCCACGATCAGCAGGTCGGTCGCGGGACCCTGGCCGAGCTTCATGTCCTGCAGCATGCCCGCGGCGAGCGCGAGGATCGACGCGTCGAAGGCGGGGGAGGCGCGGAATCTGTTCACATCGCCCGCGGCGCGTTCGAAGCGGCCGCTGCCGACCGTCTTGCCGCCGCCGACCGGAATGGCGCGGTCATGCGGCGCGCAGAAATCGGGTTCGTCGAGCGGGCCCTGCGCCTGGGCGAGCAGCGCAGCCACGGTCGTGTTGGTCCGCGTCACCACCGGCGGCACGGCGCGGCCGGCATAGGAGACGAATGCCTTGCCGTCCCACCACCACAGCTCGTCGACCTTGTGCCCGCCCATCATCACCGCGGCGCGGTCCTTGCCGGCGACCGAGACGACGCGCGCCGCCGGGTTCGCCGCCTTCATCCGTTCGCCGAGCGTCGGCACCAGCAGATGCTTGTCCGACACGGTATATTTGAACGAGGTGCTGCCGGGCACGCTCTCGTCCTCGGCGCAATAGATCTGCTTGTCGGCGCGAGGCGTCTTCAGGTCGGCCCAGTTGTTGGCGATGATGCCGGTATGCTCGGGGCGGAAGCCCGACAGGATCGTCGAGTGGCCCGGGCAGGTCTCGGTCGCGGCATGGCTCTGATATCCCGACGGGAAGACCACGCCGTCGAGCAGCCGCCTGAAGCCGCCGGTGAAGCGGTTGCGATATTCCGCGAACAGGTCCGCGGAGAACTGGTCGACCGAGATGGTGACGATCAGCTTGGGAGGCCTCGCCGGCGCGGCGGCCGGAGCGGGTGGCGGGGCATCCTGGGCGGAAAGGGGCGTTGCCATCGCAATGGCGGCCAGGGCGGCGAACGATGCCAGTCTTTTCACGTAGTGATTCTCCGCGCTCAGGTGCAATGCACCGCGCTCACCGCTATGGGCGAGCGGGTGATTGCCGACAAGGATGGCCGATGCGCGCGTTGGGTTACCTGATTGTGACGTTTATGGCCGGGCTGGCCGCGCTTGCCGTGCCGGCAGCCGCCCAGACGCCCGGTGCGCTGGGCAAGGGGCCGCACCTCGCGATGCGACTGGTCGCGGAGACGATGACGCCCGCCGCCGGTCAGGACGTGACCCTCGCGCTCGACTCCAGGCCGGAACCGGGCTGGCATGGCTATTGGCAGAATCCGGGCGATGCGGGTTTCCCGGCGACGCTCAAATGGACCCTGCCCAAGGACGTCACCGTCGGCGAGCCGGCCTATCCCGTACCGGGCATGCTGCTGATGGCCGGGCTGATGAACTATGTGTTCGAGGCGCCTTATGCGCCTTTGGTCACGCTCAAGGTGCCCGCCGGCCTCGCGGCCGGAACGCGCCTCCCGGTCAAGCTCCACGCGCAATATCTCGTCTGCACCAAGACGCTCTGCGTGCCCGAGGAAGCCGATTTGTCGGTCGACCTGACCGTGGGTGACGGCACCGTCATCGCCGAAAGCCGCGCGCGCTTCGATGCGTGGCGCCGCGCCATCCCCAAACCGCTCGACGCAAAGGGAAGCTTCCAGAAAGAGGGAACGCAGGTCCGCATCGCCGTGCCCTATCCGGCCAGCGCGCCGCTGGCGGATGCCTATTTCTTCCCCATCACCACGGGCCTGGTCGATTACGCGGCTGCGCAGCAGGTGACGCGCGACGGCGACCGCGTCGTGGTCGAGACCAAGGCCGGCACCGGCGGCACCGGCCCGCTGGTCGGCGTGCTGCGCATCGCGCCGGGGCAGGGGTTGATGGTGACGGCAGCCCCCGGCACCGTCGCGACGTCATCCTCCTCGGCGAGCGTCCCTGAAGGCGTGCTGCTGGCGACCCTGATCGCCTTTGCCGGCGCAATGCTCGGCGGGCTGATCCTCAACATCATGCCCTGTGTCTTCCCGATCCTCAGCCTCAAGGCGCTGAGCCTCGCGCGCGGGCATCTCGACGAGCGCTCGGCGCGGCACGAGGCGCTGGCCTATACCGCCGGCGTCGTCGCGGTCTGCGTGGCGCTGGGCGGGGCGATCCTCGCGCTCCGCGCGGGCGGCAGCGCGGTCGGCTGGGCATTCCAGTTGCAGGATCCGCGGGCGATCATCGTGCTGCTGCTGCTCACCGTGGCGCTCGCGCTCAATCTCGGCGGCCTGTTCGAGATTCCGACGCCGCGCTTCGTCAATCAGGCCGGCGGCGCGAGCGGCGCCTTCGCCACCGGCGCGCTCGCCGCCTTCATCGCCACGCCCTGCACGGGGCCCTTCATGGGCGCCGCACTGGGGGCGGCGCTGGTCCTGCCCTGGCCCGCCGCGCTCGCGGTGTTCGCCGGCCTCGGCCTCGGCCTCGCACTGCCCTTCCTCGCGCTCGGCTTCGTGCCGGCGCTTCGCAAGAAGCTGCCAAAGCCCGGTGCCTGGATGGAGAATTTCCGCCGCATCCTCGCCATCCCGATGTGGCTGACCGCCATCGCGCTGGTCTGGGTGCTCGGCCGCCAGACCGGCGTCGACGGCATGACTCAGGGCCTGCTCGTCGCGCTCGGCGCCGCGATCATATTGTGGGCGGCCGGCCGGCGTCAGGCGCGCGGCCTCGGTTTCGGCATCGCCGCGGTCGTGATGCTGCTGGCGATCGTCGCCGGCGGCATCTGGCTCGCCGCCACGGCGCACCGCCCCCAGGCCGGCCAGGTGCAGGCGACCGGTTCGGCCGAGCCTTTCAGCGAGGCCCGGCTCGCCACGCTCCGTGCCGAGGGCAGGCCGGTCTTCGCCTATTTCACCGCTGACTGGTGCCTGACCTGCAAGGTCAACGAGAAGGTCGCGATCGAGACCGACACGGCGCAGTCCGCCTTCGCCGCGCACAAGGTCGCGGTGATGGTCGGCGACTGGACTGACGGCGATCCCGCGCTGGGCCGCTTCATCCAGGCGCATAATCGGGCGGGCGTGCCGCTCTATCTCTATTACGCCCCCGGCGCTGCCGAACCGCAGGTGCTCCCACAGGTTCTAACGCCCGGCATGCTGGCGGAACTCGCCACCTGAAAACGGCCCCCTGAAAACGCGCCCTGAAAACGGGCCCTGAAAACGGACCTTGTGCGGCGCAGCAAAACATCGCAGCATGGAACTTGGCGGTTCATGGGGGCTTTACCGTTTCGATGGTGACACGACGCGCGTTTGACGAGATCATGGGGCAGAGCGGCTCGACCACGCCGCGACCCGAACTCGCCGCGCTCGGACACTGGCTCGACGAAACACCCGACGCGGAACTCCGTCGCCGCCAGCAATCGGCCGAACAGACCTTCCGCCAGCTTGGCATCACCTTCGCGGTCTATGGCGATAGCGACGCGTCCGAACGCATCATCCCTTTCGACATCGTCCCGCGCATCTTCCTCGCCGACGAATGGTCGCGCCTGTCCGAAGGACTGGTGCAGCGCGTCGAGGCGATCAACGCCTTCCTCGATGACATTTATGGCGATCGGAAGATCCTCCAGGCGGGCGTGCTTCCCGAGGACCTGATCTTCGGCAATCCGCAGTTCCGGCCGGAGATCGCGGGCATGCGGCCGCCGCACGGCATCTGGGCGCATATCTGCGGCATCGATCTGGTGCGCACCGGCCCCGACGAATTCTTCGTGCTGGAGGACAATGCGCGTACGCCCTCGGGCGTCAGTTACATGCTCGAAAATCGCGAGGCGATGCTGCGCCTCTGCCCCGAGCTGTTCCGCGATTTCCGCGTGGCCGCGGTGGATTCCTATCCCGATCGCCTGCTCGAGACGATGAAGTCGGTCGCGCCGCACGGATCGGGCCAGAACCCGGTCTGCGTCGTGCTGACGCCGGGCCACTACAACTCCGCTTATTACGAACACAGCTTCCTCGCCGATTCGATGGGCATCGAGCTGGTCGAGGCAGCCGATCTGGTCGTCGACGATGACATCGTCTGGATGCGCACCATCGCCGGCCGGGTGAAGGTTGACGTGATCTACCGGCGGATCGACGACGATTATCTCGATCCCCTGGTGTTCCGCCCGGATTCGATGCTCGGCGTGCCCGGCCTGATCGCGGCCTATGCCGCCGGCAATGTCGCGCTGCTCAACGCGCCCGGCAACGGCATCGCCGACGACAAGGCGATCTACAGCTACATGCCGGAGATCGTGCGCTTCTATTCGGGCGCCGAGCCCAAGCTGCCCAATGTCGAGACCTGGCGCTGCCGCGAGCCCCAGGCGCTGAAATATGTCCTCGATAATCTGAAGGACGTGGTGGTGAAGCTGGTCGACGGCTCGGGCGGCTACGGCATGCTGGTCGGCCCGACCGCGACCAGGGCGGAGATCGAAACCTTCCGAGCCGCGCTGATCGCCGAGCCGCACCGCTATATCGCGCAGCCCACCCTGGCGCTGTCGACCGTGCCGACGCTCAGCGACGCCGGCCTCGCCCCGCGCCATGTCGATTTCCGTCCGTTCGTGCTGACCGGCTCCAAGGGCATCCAGGTGGTGCCCGGCGGCCTGACCCGGGTGGCGCTCAAGGAAGGCTCGCTGGTGGTGAACTCGTCGCAGGGCGGCGGCACCAAGGACAGCTTCGTGCTGATGGACGGCGGGAATACGCAGAGCCAGACTCAGGGCGGCATGAGCCAGGCCCAGGGGACCGTGGCATGATGCGGACCTCTTCCGTTCGTTTCGAGCGAAGTCGAGAAACCGATCTTGGCGCTTCCTCGCTGCTTCTCGACTTCGCTCGAAACGAACGGTGGGGGGGAGTCAGCGCCTGATGCTCTCCCGCACGGCCTCCTCGCTCTACTGGCTCGGCCGCTATATCGAGCGGGCGGACTTCATCGCACGCCTGGTCGAGGCGACCGTCCGTCTCGACGTGCTCTCCTCGCGCCCTGCCGGCGAGGCGGCCTGGGCCAGCGCGCTCGCCGTCACCGAGACCGACGATACGTTCAAGGCCACGGGCGAGACCATGTCGCAGCAGCATGTCGCCCGTTTCCTGACGCTCGACGGCAGCCACCCGGGATCGATCGTCCGCTGCCTCGACATGGCGCGCAACAATGCCCGCGCCGTGCGCACCGCGCTGACCCGCGAGGCCTGGACCGCGATCAACCGCGCCTGGCTGATCTTCCACAGCCGCTCCAGTCCCGGCGGTGCCACCGCCACGCTCGGCCTGGTCGATGCGGTGAAGACCGAGGCGCGCGGTTTCGAAGGCGCGATCCATCGCATGCTGCGCAACCAGACCACCTGGTTCATCCGCCTCGGCCAGGCCGTCGAGCGCGCCGACAACACCGCGCGCCTGCTCGACGTGAAATACCATCTACTGCTGCCGGAGGGCGAGCAGATCGGCGGCGTGGTCGATCGCGACCAATGGACCACCATCTTGCAGACCGTCTCGGCCGTCACGGCCTATCGCTGGCTCTATTCGGAAGGGCTGCGCCCGGCGAACGTGATCGACCTGCTGATCTCCCGCGCCGAGCTGCCGCGCAGCCTCGCCGCCTCGGCCGAAGAGACGCTGGAGATCCTCAACCTGCTCGCCAAGCGCACCGGCCTGCACGGCGAGGCCGACCGCATGGCCCGCATGCGCCAGCAACGCCTCGCCAAGACGCGGTCCGGCGAAGTCATCGCCAGCGGGCTGCACCAGTATCTCCAGGCCTTCAACGCCGAGAATGATCTCCTCCACGAGGCGATCGGCCGGCAGTTCAAGTTCAGCTGATGCGGATAACGGTGGATCACCGCACGATCTATCGTTTCTCGGTGCCGCAGGGGCGCCTCACCCAGATGCTCCGCCTCACCCCGGAGGACACGCATGACCAGACCGTCGCCGGCTGGCAGTTGCACGTCGATTGTGATGCGCGGATGCGCCCGGGCCGCGACGGCTTCGGCAACCGGGTGACGATGCTTTATGTCGAGGGTCCGATCGAGCATATCGAGATCGCCGTGTCGGGCGAGGTGCTGACCAACAGGTCGAACGGCATCGTCCACGGGGCGCATGAACCGCTGCCCCCGCCGCTGTTTCTCCGCGCGACCCCGCTGACCGAGCCCAGCCCGGCGCTGACCGACTTCGCGGCGGAAGCGGCGGGCGGCAAGGGCGACCTCATCGAACGACTCCACGCGCTCAACCTGGCCTTCCACAACCGTTTCGCGCTCGATCGCGGGCGGCCCGTCTCGGGGCGTAGCGCGGCCGAGGCGTTCGCGCTGGAAACGGCGACGCCGCGCGATTTCGCGCAGATGTTCGCCGCCGCGGCGCGCGGGCTGGGCGTGCCGGCGCGTTATGTTTCAGGCTATAGTTCGGTCTGCTTCATCGGCGACACGCCGCCCGCGCCGCATGGCTGGGCGGAGGCGTGGGTCGCCGGGCTGGGCTGGGTCGCGTTCGATCCCTGTACCGGCATGTCGGCGGACGAGGCCCATGCGCGGGTCGCGGTGGCGCTCGATTCGGCCGGTGCCGCGCCGGTCGCGGGATCGCGTCTGGGCGAGGGTCATGAAGAGCTCGATGTGGATCTGCATGTCGGCCGGGGCAGCGCCGAGGATTAGAGCGGCGAGCGTTAAATCTGATCCGTTCGTCCTGAGTAGGGATCGAGGTGCCGAAGACGTATCGAGAGCCCGTATCGAAGGACAGGTTGTCGCGCGGAACCCGTCCTTCGATACGCCCTCTCGATACGCCGCTGCGCGGCTACTCGATGGCTACTCAGGACGAACGGGTGTTGGTGGCTCTGATGTAATGCAAGCTACTCTAAGCCAGCTCGTTCGCCATCAGCACGTTCTTCTGCGCCGGCGGCGCATAGGTCGCGTCCTCGTCGGTCAGGAGCGTCCAGCCGGTCGGGCCGAGCACTTCGATCGGGCGATAGCGCGTCTTGTACGCCATCCGCTCGGACCCTTTCACCCAATAACCGAGATAGACATAGGGCAGGCCGATGCTGCGCGCCCGCAGGATATGGTCCATGATGATCATGTTGCCCAAGCCGGCACGCAGCGGATGATCCGCATCGAAGAAGCTGTAGATCATCGACAGCCCGTCCGCCTGCTGGTCGGTCAGGCACGCCCCGATCAGTCGCCCGCGCATGCCGTTCCGCGACGGTTCGCGATATTCGATGATGTAGCTGTTGACCGGCGAATGCTCGACCATGTCAGCATAATCGCCTTCGTCCATATCCGCCATGCCGCCACCGGGATGGCGCGAGGCGAGATAGCGGCGCAGCAGCTGATATTGCTCGTCGGTCGCCCAGGGGCGGCAGGCGGTCACTTCCATGTCGCTGTTGCGCCGGATCTGCTTGCGCTGCGTCGCGTTGGGCACGAATTCCGACGCGACCACGCGGACCGAGACGCACGCGGTGCAGCCCGCGCAGCTCGGCCGGTACGCCACTGACTGGCTGCGGCGAAAACCGATCCGGCCAAGCGCGTCGTTAAGGTCGCCCGCATGCGGGCCGTTGAGTTCAGTGAAGACCTTTCGTTCCTGCCGTCCCGGAAGATAGGGGCAGGGCGACGGGCTCGTCACGAAGAAGCGCGGAAAACGAAATGGCGCGGTCACCGCCTGTAACCCCTTTTCCACCCCGGCCCGATGCCTGGCTGGCCCCTGTTATGAATCGCTTGAGAGGTGATGAAAAGCGGCTTTACCATGAAAGAGAGTTAACGCGGCGCTAAGGCTGAGTCTTGCAGATTCACGCCGTGAGGCGGACTTGACGGGCATCATAACGCATCCCGCGACTCGCGAATAGAGTCGCGGGAATCGTTTCACCGCAGCTGTGATTCATTTCGTCAGGCGAGTTCGACCGGACTGACCTCGTACCCGGCCTCGCGCAGTGCTGCCATCAACCGGTCGAGATGGGCCTTGTCGCGCGTCTCGCATTCGATATCGGTGATGAGGCCCTTGGCCGGCAGCGTCGTGAAGACGCGCTGATGGTAGATCTCGATGATGTTGACGCGCTCGGCATCGAAGATGCGCGCGACGTTGAACAGCGCGCCGGGCTGGTCCTGCAACCGGATACGCAACCGTGCGAGCCGGCCCGACCGGGCAAGGTCGCGCAGCAGCACATTGGCGAGCAGCCGCGTGTCGATATTGCCGCCGCACAGGATGACGCCGACGGTCTTGCCGCGGAAGCGCTCGGGATGCTGCAGCAGCGCGGCGAGGCCGGCGGCGCCGGCGCCCTCGACCACCGTCTTCTCGATCTGCAGCAACAGGCTGACCGACTCCTCCAGGCTGCGCTCGCTCACCAGCACGATATCGTCGACCAGTGCCTCGACGATGCGCGCGGTGATGCCGCCCGGTTCCTTCACCGCGATGCCCTCGGCCAGAGTATCGCCGGCGCAGGGCAGGTCGGTGCCGTTGATCCGGTTGTACATCGACGGGAACAGCTCGGCCTGCACGCCGATCACGTCGACCGGATGGTCCGCCGCCCGCGCCACCGTCGCCGTGCCGGAGATCAGGCCGCCGCCGCCGATCGGGATGATGAAGGTGTCGATCGCCGGCGCGTCCTCGAGCATCTCGAGTGCGACCGTTCCCTGGCCGGCGATCACGCGGACATCGTCGAACGGATGGACGAAGGTCAGGCCGCGCTCCGCCTCCAGTTCGCGCGCATGGGCATAGGCAGCGTCATAGGTGGTGCCGAACAGCACGACGGTCGCGCCATGCCCCTCGGTCTGAGTCACCTTCACCGTCGGCGTCGTCGTCGGCATCACGATCGTGGCCGGGATGCCCAGGCGATTGGCGTGATAGGCCAGGCCCTGCGCATGGTTGCCGGCCGAGGCAGCGATCACGCCTTTCGTCTCCGGGGGAAGCTGGAGCAGCGTGTTGAGCGCGCCGCGCTCCTTATAGGCTGCGGTAAACTGCAGGTTCTCGAACTTCAGATAGACCGTCGCGCCGGTCAGCTTCGACAGGGTCTGGCTGATGAAGGTCGGGGTGCGCACGATCGAGGCGGCGATCCGCGCATGCGCTGCCTTGACATCGGCGAGGGTGACGGGGAGCGTTTCGGCGGCGGGCAAAGGTTCGGTAGCCATAGGCGGGCGAGGTAGGCCCTGAAATCGTCAGCCGCAATGGTCGTTACGGCCCGCGCGGCGCGACTCTCAACTAGCGTGACGCGGAAACACCCCTTATCGCGATCCTCCATGAGCAACATCGCATTCATCGGAACCGGAGTGATGGGCGCGCCGATGGCGGGGCATCTCGTCTCCGCCGGCCACGCCGTCACCGTCTACAACCGCTCGCGCGCCAAGGCGGAGGCCTGGGCCGAGAAATACGGCGGCACCGTCGCCGCCACTCCGGCCGAGGCCGCGGCCGGCAAGGATGCGGTGTTCAGCTGCGTCGGCAATGACGACGATCTGGCCGAGATCACGCTGGGCGCGGACGGCGTGTTCGGCACGATGTCCGCGGGCGCGCTGTTCGTCGACCACACCACCGTCTCGGCGAAGATCGCGCGGCGGCTGGCGGAAGATGGCGGGGCGAAGGGCCTGCTCGTCGTCGACGCCCCCGTCTCGGGCGGCCAGGCGGGGGCCGAGAACGGCAAGCTCTCGATCATGTGCGGCGGCACCGCCGAGGCGATGGCTGCGGCCGAGCCGCTTATGCAGGCCTATGCGCTGCGCATCGTCCATATCGGTGAAGCCGGTGCTGGCCAGACGACCAAGATGGTCAACCAGATCGCGATCGCCGGCGTCGTGCAGGGCGTGGCCGAGGCGCTGCGCTTCGCTCAGGTCAGCGGTCTCGACACCGACAAGGTGTTCGAAGCGGTGTCGGGCGGCGCGGCGTCGAGCTGGCAGATGGTCAATCGCTGGTCGACGATGAGCGAGGACAAGTTCGACTTCGGCTTCGCGGTCGACTGGATGCGCAAGGATCTCGGCCTCACCCTCGACGAGGCGCGCCGCAACGGCGCGACCCTGCCGCTCACCGCGCTGGTCGATCAATTCTATGCCGACGTCCAGAAGATGGGCGGCGGCCGCAACGACACGAGCTCGCTGGTGCGCAGGTTGCCGCGGTGAAGCGACTTGCCGCGGCAGCCGCCGCGCTTTCATTCGCTGCCGTCCCCGCCTTCGCCGACTCCCTTGTCGACAATGTCAACGGCATGACGCTCGACAAGGACGGCAAGGTCATTCACTTCAACGGCGTGCTGATGACGCCCGACGGCAAGGTCATCCGGCTGATGCAGCCGGGCGACAAGCGCCCGGAAAAGCTCGACTGGCGCGCCGACATGAAGGGGAGGGTGCTGCTCCCCGGCTTCATCGACGCGCATGGCCATGTGATGGACCTGGGCTTTCGGGACGTGGAGCTGGACCTCTCGGGCACGAAATCGCTCGACGAGGCCAAGGCGAAGATCGCTGCCTATGTCGCGGCCAATCCCGACAAGAAATGGGTCCTTGGCGGCGGCTGGAACCAGGAGCTTTGGGCGCTCGGCCGCTTTCCGACGGCGGCCGATCTCGATTCAGTGGTCAGCGACCGCCCCGTCTGGCTCTCGCGCGTCGACGGCCATGCGAGCTGGGCCAACACCGCCGCGATGAAGGCGGCGGGGGTGACCGCGAAGAGCGTGTCGCCTGCCGGCGGTCGCATCGAAAAGACCGGCGCCATGCCCAACGGCGTGTTCGTCGATGCGGCGCAGGATCTCGTCACCAAGGCCGTGCCGCAGCCCCTGCCCAAGGATCGCGACGCCGCCTTCCTCAAGGCGCAGGCGAAACTGCTCAGCCTCGGCGTGACCGCAACCGCCGATATGGGCAGCTCGCTCGACGACTGGCTCAGCTACCGTCGCGCGGGTGACGCGGGCGCGCTGCGCATCCGCATCATGAGCTATGGCAACAGCGTCGAGACGGCCGTGCGGGTCGGCGGCGCCGGCCCGACTCAGTGGCTCTACGCCGATCGGCTGCGCATGGGCGGGGTGAAGCTTTATGCCGATGGCGCGCTCGGCTCGCGCGGGGCGTGGCTGAAGGCGCCGTACAGCGATGCGCCCAAGGAATCCGGCCTCGGCTTCCTCGCCGACGACGTGATCCGCAACCTGATGAGCCGGGCGGCGATGGACAATTACCAGGTCGCGGTCCACGCGATCGGCGACAAGGCCAATGCCCAGGTGCTCGACGCGATCGAGGAACTGTCGGAGACGTACAAGGGCGACCGCCGCTGGCGGATCGAGCATGCCCAGATCGTCGATCCGGCCGATCTGCCGCGCTTCGGCCAGCACGGCACGATCGCCTCGATGCAGCCGGTCCACCAGACGTCGGACCGGGTGATGGCCGAAGCGCGGCTCGGGCCGGACCGGCTTGCCGGCGCCTATGCCTGGGCGTCGATGCTGAAGAACGGCGCGGTCCTGGCGTTCGGCTCGGACTATCCGATCGAGAGCCCGGATCCGTTCGCCGGCTGGGCCGCCGCCTTCACCCGCCAGGATGCCGAGGGCCAGCCCTATGGCGGCTGGCGTCCGGAGGAAAAGCTGACGCGCGAACAGGCGTGGTGGGCCTTTACGGGCGCCGCCGCCTATGCCGGTTTCGCCGAGGACAAATTCGGGAGGCTCGCGCCGGGCCAGCGCGCCGACTTCATCATCGTCGACCGCGATCCGCTACTGGCCGGCCCGAGCGAGCTTCGCGCAACCAGGGTGGAGGAGACCTGGGTCGGCGGCCATAAGGAGTATGTGCGGAAATAGGGGGAGGGGCTGCTCCACCCTTGCCGTCATGCTGAACTTGTTTCAGCATCCATGCGCGGTCAGTCGATGCGGGGGGTAACGTGAATGGAACGCGTACCAGCAGTCTACATCGTCGCCAGCCAGAAGCGCGGCACGATCTATACCGGCGTGACCTCGAACCCGATCGGCCGCATGATCCAATACCGTCAGGGGATCACCAAGGGCTTTGTCACCAAATACGGTGCCACGCGCCTCGTGCTTCTCGAATTCTTCGGCGACATGGAGAACGCAATCCGCCGAGAAAAGCAGTTGAAGGCATGGCGCCGCGCCTGGAAGATCAATCTGATCGAAGCTACCAACCCGGGCTGGCGCGATCTGGCGTTGGTACTATGGCCTCGATCCGCTCTCCCGGCCGCGCTGGCCGCGCATGGATGCTGAAACAAGTTCAGCATGACGGCGTTGGGCCACCCCCCACCAAAAAAGAAAGGCCGCGGCACCCCCCGATGCCGCGGCCCGAACTGCCGTAAGCCGATACCAGCAAGCCTGGATCAGGCGACCTCTGCGACCGGCGTCCCGATCTCTTCCGGGTCGCGCAACACATAGCCACGGCCCCAGACGGTCTCGATGTAATTCTCGCCTTCGCAGGCCATGCTCAGCTTCTTGCGGAGCTTGCAGATGAAGACGTCGATGATCTTGAGCTCGGGCTCGTCCATGCCGCCATACAGGTGGTTCAGGAACATTTCCTTGGTCAGCGTCGTGCTCTTGCGCAGCGACAGCAGCTCCAGCATCGCATATTCCTTGCCGGTCAGGTGGACGCGGCTGCCATCGACTTCGACCGTCTTGGCGTCGAGGTTCACGGCGAGCTTGCCGGTGCGGATCACTGACTGGCTATGGCCCTTGGAACGACGCACCACGGCATGGATGCGCGCGGTCAGCTCTTCGCGGTGAAAGGGCTTGGTGACGTAATCGTCGGCGCCGAACCCGAAGCTGCGCACCTTGGAATCCATCTCGTTGATGCCCGACAGGATCAGCACCGGCGTCTGCACCCGGGCGACGCGAAGTCGCTTGAGCACGTCATAGCCATGCATGTCGGGCAGGTTGAGATCGAGCAGGATGATATCGTAGTCGTACAGCTTGCCCAGATCGAGGCCTTCCTCGCCCAGATCGGTGGTGTAGACGTTGAATCCTTCCGTGGTGAGCATCAGCTCGATCGCCTTCGCGGTCGTCGGCTCATCCTCGATCAGCAATACGCGCATCCTGGCAGTCCCCCCGTCACGTCGCTGCGCTCGATACCCCCGACGGCTCGGCGCGCCCCTGCACTAACCATTAACCTGACTGGGGATGAACGCAAAAGGTTAATTCTTCGCTAACCGGCCGAAATGCGCGAGTCGCGGGGTTTTTGGGGCGCCGGGATCGAGCCTGGCGGGGTCGTCTCAGCCGCTCCCTGGGCCTTCCGCGGCGCAGATATGGCGAAACCTCTCGGTCAGGAAAGCGATCAGTGCTTCGACGCGCGCGGGCCGCAAATTGCCCGGCGGGGTGAGCAGGTGCAGCGCGATCGGCGGACTGTGCCAGTCGGTCAGGAACGCCTCGAGCGTGCCCGCCGCCAAGTCTCCGCCAACGATGAAATCGGGCAGGATGCCGATGCCGAGCCCAGCCCTCAGCGCGGGCAGCAGCGCGTCGCCGCTGTTCGACCGGAGCGGCCCGGCCGGCCGCACCGCGACCTCGGCGCCGCCCGGCCCGATGAAGCGCCACGGGCCGGTGACATTGGTATAGCCCAGGCATGCATGCTCCCCCAGCTGCGCGGCATGAGTCGGGCGCCCGTGCTTTTCGAGATAGGAAGGCGCCGCGACGATATGCATCGCGATCGGCCCCAGGCGCCGCGCGCGCAGCGAGCTGTCGGGCAGATCCGCGATGCGCAGCGCGACATCGATGCCCTCCGCGACGATATCGACTTTCGCATCGGACAGGTGGAGATCGATCTCGATCCCCGGATGCGCGCTGAGGAATTCCGCAAGGGCGGGCGTCAGGCTGACCAGCCCGAGCGTCATCGGCGCGGTCACCCGGATCAGCCCGTGCGGTGCCGTCGCCGCATCGTGCGCCGCCTCTTCCGCTGCGACCGCTTCGGCCAGGATGCGCGCGGCATGCTCGGCCAGGCTCTTGCCGCTCTCGGTCAGGGTCAGCCGCCGCGAGGTGCGGTGGAACAGCGACTGGCCGAGATGCGCCTCCAGCCGGGTCACCGCCTTCGACACGGTCGCCTTCGACACCCCGATCGCATCCGCCGCCCCGCTGAACGAGCGATGCTCGACGACGGAGGCAAAGATCGCCCAGGCTTCAAGATCCGGCAGACGCATAAATTCCTCCCCATCGCAGATGGGGAGGGGGACCGTCCGAAGGATGGTGGAGGGGTATTGGAGCGAGGCCACGCTGCCGCGCTCCAATACCCCTCCACCACCCGCTGAAGAAGCGGGCGGTCCCCCTCCCCAAGCTAGCTTGGGGAGGATTTAGATCAGGAAACGATCAGTTTCCAGCGTTTCCATTTACGCCCTGATCCAAATCCCTATCTTGGCGGCAACCCAATTCCTGCTTTTAGGGACACACCCAATGATCGAGAAAAGATCGTTCGAGAGCCTGGGCCATGCCGATCATGGCTGGCTCAACGCGCGCCATCATTTCAGCTTCGCCAATTATTACGACCCGTCTCGCATGGGCTGGGGCGCGATCCGCGTCTGGAACGATGACGAGATCGGGCCGAACGCCGGCTTCCCGGCACATCCGCACCGCGACATGGAGATCATCACCTATGTCCGCAAAGGCGCCATCACGCACAAGGATTCGATGGGCAACGAGGGCCGTACCGGGGCGGGCGACGTCCAGGTGATGAGTGCCGGCACTGGGGTCCGCCATGCCGAATATAATCTCGAGCCCGAGACGACGACGCTCTTCCAGATCTGGATCGAGCCGAAGCGGACCGGCGGCTCGCCGAGCTGGGGCGCCAAGCCCTTCCCGAAGAGCGATCGCAGCGGCAAGTTCGCGGTGCTCGCCAGCGGCTTCGCCGAGGACAAGGAGGCCCTGCCGATCCGGGCGGATGCACGGGTGCTCGGCGCGACGATCAAGGCCGGCGAGACGATCACGCACAGCGTGGGCGAGGGGCGGCACGCCTATCTCGTCCCCGCCACCGGCGCGATCGAGATCGACGGCCAGCCCTTCAAGGCGCGTGACGGCGCGGCGATCGGCGGCGGCCAGACGGTCGAGATCAAGGCGATCGAGGATGCCGAGCTGGTGCTCGTCGACTCCGAATAACCGAATTCCGTTCCGCCCACTCCCCCGGGCGGAACGGACGGGGGTGGGCATTCGTCCTCCCCGAAAGCCCCGGCCAGTTGCGTGTCGGGCGCTCACCCCCAGTTCCTCCCGCCCGGATTTCCCACGGGCGGGAGGGACATTTTCCCAGGAGATTTCACATGACCAAGGTTCTGGTGCTCTACTATTCGTCCTACGGCCATATCGAGCAGATGGCTGATGCCGTCGCCGAGGGTGCCCGCGCCGCCGGCGCCGAAGTCGATATCCGCCGCGTCCCCGAAACCGCGTCCGCCGAGGTCGCAGCCGCAGCCGGCTTCAAGGCCGACACCGCCCACCCCGTCATCGAAAGCGTCGAGGCGCTGGCGAATTATGACGCGATCATCGTCGGCGCGCCGACCCGCTTTGGCCGCATGCCGAGCCAGATGGCGTCCTTCCTCGACCAGGCCGGCGGCCTGTGGTTCCGTGGCGCGCTCAACGGCAAGATCGGCGGCGCGTTCAGCTCGACCGCGACTCAGCATGGCGGGCAGGAGACGACGCTCTTCTCGATCATCACCAATTTGCTGCATTTCGGCCTGACCATCGTCGGCCTGGACTACGGCTTTGCCGGCCAGATGGGCGTCAAGGAAGTGCACGGCAATTCGCCCTATGGCGCGACGACGATCGCCGATGGCGACGGCAGCCGCCAGCCGAGCAGCCTCGAACTCGATGGCGCGCGCTATCAGGGCCGCCGTATCGCCGAAGTCGCGGCCAAGGTCTTCGGCTGAACCAGCGGTAACAGTACGACGAGGGCGCTCGCGGCTTGCCGCGGGCGCCCTTTCGCATGACGGCCTAATAATAGACACCTGGCCAGACGAACGGGATAGGCAGGATACGCGGCGCCGGTTTCTTAGGGACCGTCTCGATCAACGGTCCCGCGATTCCCGGCCGCGCGGGAAATTGCGCGCGGGCGCGGGCGAAGATCGCGCGGGCACGCGTCGCGCCCGGCGATCGGGCGGTGCGGCCGACCCAGCGCCAGTGCCACGGCTCCCACCCGACATTCTGGCTGTTGTTCGCCGGGAAGGACAATTCGAAGCCGAAGTCCCGCGCATGGGCGATCAGCCACAGGCCCGCCGGCGTGCTCGCCATGCACCATTGCAGGTCCGGGCAGCCGGGCGACGGGTGAATGCCGAAGTCGATCGCATAGCCGGTCGCATGCTCGCTATAGCCGGGCGGCCCCACGTCGCGCGATCGTGCCGCCACGTCTCCACAGGAATCGCGTGGGCCGGTCCGGCAGAACACCGACCGCTGATAGGCGATGGTGCGGTAGCAGGAGACGCCCCGGAGCCGGTGCGCGACGCTCGGCACCGCATTCGCCGCCTCGATCAGCGCAGTGAGATCGGCCGCGGCGTCCTTTTGCAGGCGGCACGTTCCACCCAGCGCGAAGCCGGGGACGGCGAGGGGCACCATCTCGCTCGCGGCCGCTTCGGCATAGGGCAAATGGCCGAACATGCGGCCATCCGCCCCGGTGACGCCGATGCCCGGCACCATGATCGGCGCCACGGGCAGCGGTGTTCGGGTGCTCTGGGCCTGTGCGGGCACCGGCACCGCGCCGAGGCACGCGGCCGACAACAGGGCCCGGATCGCGTGCGTCGCGCTCGGTTTCACTGGAGATCCTCTGGTATGTGGCCGCGCGGAGTGGCAAGGGCTGCAAATGCTTCTGGATAGAGTCCTGTTCCTCGATGGCGAGGCGATCGTGATCGACAAGCCTGCCGGCCTGCCGGTCGATCGGCCCCGCGATGGCTCGATCAGCCTCGAAAACCATCTCGAAGCCCTGGCCTTCGGTTTCCGGCGCTGGCCCCAGGCAGTGCACCGGCTGGACCGCGACACCTCGGGCTGCCTGCTGCTGTCGCGCAACCCCAAGGCGCATGCGCGGCTGCATCACGCGTTCGAGGCAGGTATCGTCGAGAAACGCTATCTCGCGGTGCTCGAAGGCGTGGTCGAGGGCGAGAGCGGCCTGATCGATCTGGCCTTGTCCAAGGTGAGCACGGCTGAAACCGGCTGGCGCATGCGCGGCGACCCGAAGGGCAAGCCCTCGCGCACTGCCTGGCGAGTCATCGACGTGAAGGACGGACGCAGCTTCGTCGAGTTCCGCCCCGAAACCGGCCGCACCCACCAGATCCGCGTCCATGCCGCCGAGGCGCTCGGCGCAGCGGTGGTCGGCGATCCCGTCTATGGCGACGGCAAGGGCGAAAGCCTGCTGCATGCCGCCTCGCTCATGGTGCCGCGCACCGGCAAGGACCCGATCAAGGCCGAGGCACCGCTGCCCGAACGCTTCCTGAAGGCCGGGTTTAGCCTCTGATCCCCGGACACCCCCGTTCGTGCTGAGCTTGTCGAAGCACTGTTCTTTCTTCCTCACGTTGAAAGAACAGCCCTTCGACAAGCTCAGGGCGAACGGCGGGATACTGGGTCCCTATTCGATCGGCTTCCCCCGCAGCGACTTCACCGTCGACCGCTTCGCCTTGCCCTCCATGCGCCGCGCCTTTGCTGCCTTGGACGGCTTGGTCGGGCGCCGTTTCTTCGGGACGATCGTCGCCTCGCGGATCATCTCGATCAGCCGCTCGCGCACTTCCTGCCGGTTCAGCAACTGCGACCGCGCGCCTTCGCTCCTCAGCACCAGCACGCCCTCGCGCGTCATCCGCGATCCGGCGAGCATCGCCAGCCGGTTCTTCACTGCCTCGGGCAAATTCGGTGAGGCGCCGACATCGAAGCGCAGCAGCACCGCCGAATCCGTCGTGTTGACATGCTGCCCGCCCGGCCCCCCGGCGCGTGTGAAGGATTCCTCCAGCTCATCGCTGTCGATCGCGATCGATCGGGTGACGGGAATGGCGACCATGCTTCCGGTTAGGCGATTCGACGGTTCGGGCCAATCCGGTGCTTGCATGCGGCCTCAACCGGCCTCATCTCGCGCCCTCAGACGAAGGAAGACGCGTGTACCAGTTCGACATCTCGGGCGGCTCCAAGGCCGATCTCTATCATGATCTCGAAGCCGCGCTCGGCGCGCTCACCGCCGACGAGCCCGACGCGGTCGCCAATATGGCGAATGCCGCGGCGCTGATCTGGCAATATCTGCCCGATCTCAACTGGGCCGGATTCTACCGGCTGGTCGGTGGCGAGCTCGTGCTTGGGCCATTTCAGGGCAAGCCCGCCTGCATCCGCATCGCGATCGGTGCGGGCGTCTGCGGTGCCGCCGCCGCCACCCTGGCGACGCAGATCGTCGAGGACGTGCATGCCTTTCCCGGTCATATCGCCTGCGACGCCGCGAGCCGGTCGGAACTGGTCGTGCCGATCGTCCATGACGGGCGGCTGATCGGCGTGCTCGATCTCGACAGCCCCGAGGCGGCGCGCTTCGATGCCGAGGATGCCGCCGGGTGCGAGGCGCTGGTCCGGCTGCTCGCGCCCCGTATCGCCTGATCCGCCGGCGGATCGGCTCGATCCTCAGGGCCCCGCGAACGTCACCAGGCTCTCCGCCCCGTTGGCGCCCAGCGCCGATACGCCGACGAAATGGTCGTCGACCGGCACGCCCTTCAGCACCTCGGTGGCCGCGCTCGCGGGAAGATCGACCGATTTCTGCCAGTCCTGCGCATCGGTCCTGCGCCAGTGGATGCGATACCCGGTGGCGCCTTCGACCGGCAGCCAGGTGACCGTCGTGTCATAGCCCAGCGCGCCCGCTATCTTCACCCCCGACGGTGCGGCCGGCGCGGCCGCGAGCCGCCGGACCGTCGCGACGTTGATCGCGGTCACCTTCGCCAGATAGTCGAAGTCCATCTTGTCGACCGTGTCGCCATAGGCGATCCCGTTCTCGACCCGGACGTCCTGGTGTTGCGCCTTCCAGTTCTCCGCCGCGACGGTGAAGCGGATCGCCGGATAGCCAAGCGCCAGGAACGGGCTGTGGTCCCCGCCGCGCCCGAACCGGTCGGGGCGCCGGTCGACGAACACGTCGATCCCGCCCTTGATCGCGGCTGCCACCCCGTCGACCGCCTTGGCCAGCGCCCGCGACGGCCCGTCATCCTCGCCGCCATTCTGCCGGCGCTTCTGCACGGCCGCCAGATCCTCCGCCGCGCCGATGCCTTCGGAAAAGACACGCACCCGGTCGGCCACGCGCACGCCGTCCTCGCCGATCGTGTTGCCGACGATGTCGTTGTTGAGCATCGCCGAGACGACCCAGTTCTTCTGCCTGGCGGTCTCCGCCAGCAGGGTACCGCCCCACAATCCCTGTTCCTCGCCCGAGAAGAGCGCATAGACGATCGTCGCGCGGAATTTCTGTCGGGACAGGATGCGCGCCGCCTCGAGCACCAGGGCCACGCCCGAGCCATCGTCGTTCGCGCCCGGCGCGTCGCCAGTCGCGTTCATCGCGTCGCTGACCCGGCTGTCGATATGCGCGCCGATGATGATCACCCGGCGCGGCTCGATCCCTTGCTGGAAGCCGAGCACATCGACGATCTCCACCCCGTTCGGCGCGCGCGGCCCCACGAAAGTGCGCGCGATATTGGCGCTGGTAATGCACCCGCCGCATCCGTCCGAGATGCGCGTCAGTTCCCCCGCCGCCCAGCGCCGCGCCGCGCCGATGCCCCGGACAGGATCGTCGGTGGAGGACAGGCTGTGCCGCGTGCCGAAGCTGACCAGCTTCTCGACCGTCGCCTTCAGCCGGGTGGGGTCGGGCGCGTCCTGCGCGGCGGCAGGCGTGGCGAGAAGCAGGGCGGTAAGAGGGATGAAGCGGTGCATCGCCGGATGGTGGCGGGCCACTCGCGGAGCATCAACCCCATTCGTCACCCTGAACTCGTTTCAGGGTCCATGCGCGGGCAGGGGCCACGCGAATGTCGCCCGTGGTTCGCATGGCCGCGCATGGATGCTGAAACAAGTTCAGCATGACGGCATTTCGGCGATCAACTCAGCCGGTCGATTGCCTCGCGACTGAGCGATCCCGGAATGATCATCAACGGAATCGGCAAGGCGCCCGCATCGGCGCCTGCGAAATGCGCGACCAATGCCCCCGGCGCACCGCTCGCCGCGGCGCCGAGCACCAGAGCGGCGATGTCGGGATTCTCCGCGATCATCTCGCGGATGATCTTCGGGCCTTCGCCCTGGCGCACCGTGATCGAGGGTCGCAGCCCCGATTCCTCGAGCAAGGTTCCCGCCGCGCCGGCGACCAGCGCCTCGGCATGGATCCGGGCCTCGTCCTCGATGGTGGCCTGCACGCCACCAAAGGCGACGAACTCGGCCGGCGCGATCAGGGTGAGAATCTCCACCCCGCCGCCGGTCTTCACCGCGCGCCGCGCCGCGAAGCGCAAGGCGATCTCGCTTTCCGGATTCTCGTCGATCACGACCAGATAGATACGCATGCTTTCCCCCTCTGCCCGCTAGGTGGGCCGGGCCCCGGTTTTACGCAAGAGTGGCCTGGTTCAGCGCGCCCGGTCTTGACCCCGCCCGCATCGGGCGCGAAGGGAACGGGCCGCTACGGATTCGGTTAGAGGAAAGCCTCCCCATGTCGATCGAGATCAAGATGCCTGCATTGTCGCCCACCATGGAGGAGGGCACGCTGGCGAAATGGCTCGTGAAGGAAGGCGATGTCGTCAAGTCGGGCGACCTGATGGCCGAGATCGAGACCGACAAGGCCACGATGGAATTCGAGGCGGTCGACGAAGGCGTGATCGGCAAGATCCTGGTCGCCGAGGGCACTGACAATGTGAAGGTCGGCACCGTCATCGCGACCCTGCTGGAAGAAGGCGAGAGCGCCGACGCGGCCCCCGCCCCCAAGGCCGCCGCGCCGAAGGAAGAGCCCAAGGCGGAAGCCCCGAAACAGGAAGCCGCGCCCGCACCCGTTGCCGAGGCGCCCAAGTCCGCCGCGATTCCCGCACCGGCATCGGACGACCGCGTCAAGGCAAGCCCGCTCGCGCGCCGTATCGCCGCCGAAAAGGGCGTCGAGCTGTCGGCGCTGGCCGGCTCCGGCCCGAACGGCCGCATCGTCAAGGCCGATGTCGAGGGCGCCAGGCCCGGCGCGGCACCCGCCGCTGCCGCGACGCCCGTGGCC